>JAZSQN010000033.1:0-4647 GCA_045537995.1 Congzhengia sp.
AGTTACCCTCTTGAATAAGGTCTAAAAACAGCATACCGCGACCTACATATCTTTTAGCAATTGATACAACAAGACGAAGGTTTGCTTCGGCTAAGCGTTTTCTTGCTTCAACATTTCCTTCAGACATTTTTTTTGCTAAAGACATTTCTTCTTCGGCATCTAAAAGGGGAACTTTACCAATTTCTTTTAAGTACATCTTGACATGGTCATCAATTGAAACACCTTCTGCACTTGAGATTTCCATGACTTCAGCAGCCACATCCATATCTTCGGAAGGCTTTATGTCTTCTAATTCCTCTTCAATTTTTTCAAGCTCTTTTTCCATGTCGGCAACGACTTCAACGCCTTCTTGTTCTAAGGTTTCATAGATTTTATCAATTTGTTCGGGCTCTAACTCTATTTCACCTAATGCATCTGTGATTTCTTTATAGGTTAAGACACCGTTTGATTTTCCTTTTGCAGTTAGCGATGCTATTGCATCCAACATTTTCTGTTCAATTTCAGTCAATTTGACTTCCCCTTTCGT
Organism: Congzhengia sp.; assembly: GCA_045537995.1. Taxonomy (GTDB): domain Bacteria; phylum Bacillota; class Clostridia; order UBA1381; family UBA9506; genus Congzhengia. The sequence goes on from JAZSQN010000033.1 coordinate 527, forward strand.
TCTGCTCTTTTATGAGTCTGTTTATTTCATCTACTTTGCCTTCTTTGGCAAGTCTGTTAATTACTTCATTAAAGTTTTGTTTTTTTATTTTACTGATATTATCACGAATTGCCAATGCTGCATCGCCTATATATTCTTTATAGAGAATATCTGCAGCCGTATTTTTTAAATCCTCCGGCAATGTTGAAAGAAATGCTCCTGCGTCACAAGACTCACTGTCTTCTTTAAATTTCGTGATTTCACAAAATAACCTTTTATGGTTTTCATCCAAAAGTTCATCTTGTGTGATTTCAGCTTTTGCGATTTTGTAAGCTGCAAGGTTAAAAAACATTATATTTAGGAGCATTCGCTCTGTTTTATATGAAGCTGTAGGAGCAGGTCCGCCTTTTTTCTGAAATGTTGGCAGATTGGTGTTCTGTACGCTTCGTTGGGCCTTTTTATAGGTTTTCCTGTTTTTATTATATATAATCTTGTTTACCTGAGTTAAAATTGAATCAAAAGAAATATCGGTTTCTTGAGCGATTCGTTTTATATAAATTTCGCGTTCTACAGGGTTTTCGTTATCGGCAAGTATTTCTGCCGCTGAATTTATAAATTCTACTTTTTCACTTGACTCGACAAGATTATATTTTTTTCTGATATTTAATATTTTATACTCGGTTGCAGATAATGCTGATGAAATTACCTTTTTAAAGCTGTCTGCACCTTTTTTTCGTAGAAATTCATCAGGGTCTTTGGCATCTTTATATGTAAGGACTTTGAGTTTGACGCCCGATGCAGATAAAATTTCAATTGCTTTTTCTGCAGCTTTTTCACCGGCTGAATCGTTGTCATAGCAGATATAGACCAAAGGAGAATAGCGTTTCATAAGTTGTGCCTGCTGGTCAGTGAGTGCTGTTCCAAGTCCTGCCACTGCGTTTTTAAAGCCAAAGGAATATAAAGATACGGCATCCATATTTCCCTCAACTAAAATAAGACCGTCTTTTGCTGCATATTGTTTTGCGTTATTAAGCCCGAAAATATTACTGCCCTTGTGGAAAACAGGAGTTTCGGGCGAATTCATATACTTTGCAGGACTGTCATCTAGCGCTCTGCCTGAAAAAGCTATTACATTTCCTCGAACATCGATTATAGGAAACATCAGTCTGTTTCGGAATTTATCATAAACATTGCCCTTATCGTTTTTTACGGCCAAACCCGCATCTACAATATCATCGTTTTTATAACCGTTTTCTTTCAAGAAATCTACCAAATCAGACCAGGAGTCGCGTGCATATCCTATACCAAAGGTGCTTATAATTTCGCGGTTTATACCTCGACTTATGGCATATTTTTGAGCATGGACAGCATCGTCTTGTGAAAGATTGGCAACATAGCGTTTAGCTGCAAGTTTATTCATTTTTAAGATTGCCTCGCGCTTGTCGTGCTTTTTTTGAATTTCAGGGCTGTATGTCTCTTCTTGCAGAGTTACGCCTGCACGCTCTGCTAAAAACTTTATAGTATCGATAAAGTCGAGATTTTCGATTTTCATTATAAAATCAATAATGTTTCCGCCGGCTCCGCAACCGAAACAGTAATATAGCTGCTTGTCCGAACTAATGTGAAAAGATGGGGTTTTTTCTCGGTGAAATGGGCATAAAGCAACATAATCAGAACCGTTTCTCTTCAGTGTAACATAAGACGATGCTATATCTACTATATCGCTTCTGTTAAGCACCTCATCGATTGAGCTTTGCATATATCTCGGCATCTTTTCACCTCCATAACTAATCCACATAGTCTTATTCGACAAAAATTCTGTTTTTCCTTTAATTTTTATAAAAAAATAACCCCCGACATTGTGGTCGGGGGAGTAAGTCCTTTATAAAGGAAGAAAATTGAATAAAACTGCCAAAATTACAACTATACCTAATATGATTCTGTATACACCAAAGGGCTTAAAGTCATGCTTTCTTATAAATGACATTAAAAACTTAATGGCAAAGACTGATACAATGAATGTAACAATAAATCCGGAAATTAAAACAGCCCATTCAATATTTGTAATTACGGCTCCTTTTAAAACAAATTTTAAAAGCTTAAGTGCTGATGCTCCAAGCATAACGGGGACTGCTAAAAAGAAAGAAAATTCAGTTCCGACTTCTCTTTTACAGCCGATTATTATTGCACCCAAGATTGTAGAACCTGACCGTGAGGTTCCGGGAATAAGTGATAAAACCTGAAACATACCGATTAAAAGTGCCTGCTTATATGTAAGCTCATCCAAATCGTTAATCTTAGGTAACATATTGCGATTTTCTATAATTAAAAAGGCAATACCGTAAATAATCAATGTTGCTGCAATTATGAGAGTTGAGGAAAGAACATTGTCGATTAAATCTTCAAACAAAAGCCCTATTACAGCAGCAGGTATACAGGCAACAATAACTTTTGCCCATAAAGAATAAGTTTTTTTCTTTTCGGAAACATCTTTTTTCGGCGAAAAAGGATTAAGCTTGTGGAAGTAAAGGACAACAACGGCTAAAATTGAGCCGAATTGTATAACCACCTTAAACATATTCCAGAATTCAGTCGAAACCCTAAGACTTAGAAGTTTTTCGACCAGAATCATATGACCTGTAGAAGAAATCGGCAGCCATTCAGTAATTCCCTGAACGATGCCTATAAATGCTGATTTTAAAATTTCAATAAACATAAAAACACCCTTTCTATTTTAATATATTTTATCACAATTCATACGAAAATACAATATCGTATTTATATATGCAAAAAAGTAAAAAAATATGATAGTCAAAGAACTTTTTTAGTCGAAATTTTTAGATAAAAAGCGGTTTGCTTGGTTGACTAATTGCGACAAATGGTGTATAATAAAAAAATAATATTTTTGGAGGAGTAATAATGAACAGAGTATATAATTTTTCCGCAGGTCCTTCTATGCTTCCTGTTGAGGTTTTAAAAAAAGCTGCTAATGAAATGGTAAATTACGGTGATGCTGGTATGTCTGTTATGGAAATGAGCCATCGTTCAAAAGATTATGAGGCAATAATTACAGACGCTGAAAAGTTGGTAAGAGAACTAATGAATGTGCCTGATAATTATAAGGTATTATTTTTGCAGGGCGGCGGTTCAACACAGTTTGCAATGGTTCCTCTTAATTTAGGAACGAAGAATAAAAAGGCAGATTATGTTATAACAGGCCAGTGGGCAAAAAAAGCAGCTCAGGAGGCTGAAAAGTACATTACTGTAAATAAGGTTGCATCATCAGCTGATAAAACTTTTTCTTATATTCCAAAACTTGATAAAAATACATTCTCAGAAGATGCGGATTATTTTTATATCTGTTACAACAATACAATTTACGGAACCCGTTATACAGAGCTTCCCGAAACAGACAAACCCTTAGTTGCTGACATTTCTTCGTGTGTAATGTCTGAAGAAATTGATGTTAAAAAGTTTGGTCTTTTGTTTGCAGGAGCTCAGAAAAATCTTGGTCCTGCAGGCGTTACACTTGTAATTGTACGCGAGGATTTAATAGGGGAAACTTTAGAAGGAACACCTACAATGTTAGATTACAAAATCCATGCAGACAACGGTTCTATGTACAACACACCACCGACATATGCAATCTACACATTAAAGCTTGTGTTAGAGTGGGTAAAAGAACAGGGCGGAGTTCGCGCTTTGCAGAAGATAAATGAGGAAAAAGCTCGCATCATTTATGACTTTTTGGATAACTCAAGTCTTTTTAGGGGAACGGTTGTTCCTAAGGACCGTTCTTTGATGAATATTCCATTTGTCACAGGCAACGAGGAATTAGATGCAAAATTTGTTAAAGAAGCAAAAGAAGCAGGCTTTGTAAACTTAAAGGGACACAGATCGGTAGGCGGTATGCGTGCAAGTATTTATAACGCTATGCTTATTGAAGGTGTAAAGGCTTTAGTAGAGTTTATGAAGAAATTTGAAGCAGAAAATAAATAATAAAGAAGGTATTATTTCATGTATAATGTTTTGACATTAAATAAAATAGCAGAATGCGGATTAGAAAAGTTAGGAGAAAATTACAATATTTCCGATAATTGTGAAAATCCTGACGGTATAATTTTAAGAAGCTTTTCAATGCA
>JAZSQN010000024.1:0-2337 GCA_045537995.1 Congzhengia sp.
TTGCCTTGCTTACATTAATGTAGAATACAAGTGAAACAAAATGTCACATTTTGAAAAGCATATTGATTTTTGTCGGAATTTGTGGTATATTGGTTATGCAAGCAATCGAATATTACACTAAGTAGGTTACGCTTTGTCAAAAAGCGTAGCTCTAATAAATCATACCTATTTAGTGTTGATTGCTTGCAAAGTTAGAGCTGGCGCTTTTATGGTGCGTGGCTTTGACTACGCACCTTTTTTAATTTTCCGGAGAATTTTAAAATGTGCAATTCTTAAAAATAAAAAGGGGAATTGCAATGAAAGAAACGATACTACACTATAACTATGCTACAGAGGTATGTGAGCGTTATGATATGACAAAGGAGGAGGCTCTTGCCTTTATAGAGGCAGAAAGTGAAAGTGCGAAGATGAAAAATTTCGCACTGATTTTAACGGGTAAGGGTTACGACAATCAGAGTTTTTTTGATGCATGTACCGCTGAAAAAATATCACAAAATTTCACATGGATACACTTTTGTCCTAAGGAAATATTGGGTTTTGACGATGAAGAATCTCAGGAAGAAAAATATTATGTTTTAACATTTTCTGCCCAAGCTGTATGGGAAGAAGAATAAATAAAACCTCCCGCAAGGGAGGTTTTATTTATTCTTCTATAGAAATCTGATTCGATTTATTATATTTTACACCGAAATGCTCGTATGCTTTAACTGTTGCCATTCTTCCTCTGGGCGTTCTTGACAAAAAGCCCAACTGCAAAAGATACGGTTCGTACACATCTTCAATTGTGTTTGAATCTTCTCCTATTGAGGCGGCCAAAGTGTCAAGCCCCACAGGTCCTCCGTTAAAGTTTTCGATTATAAACATCATCATTTTTCTGTCAATGTTATCTAATCCCAAATTATCGACTTCCATTTTGGATAATGCAATATCTGCAATTTCTGCGGTAATCTGACCGTTGCCCTTAACTTCAGCAAAGTCACGCACACGCTTTAGCATTCTGTTTGCAATTCGCGGTGTTCCTCGTGAACGACTGGCTATTTCCATTGCACCTGATGAGTCAATTTTCGTTCCTAAGATGTCAGCTGAACGGGTTACGATTTGTGCAAGTTCTTCCGGAGTATAAAGCTCAAGTCTTGAAATCACACCGAAACGGTCGCGTAGGGGAGCAGTGAGTAACCCCGTTCTTGTTGTTGCACCGATTAAAGTAAATTTGGGCAAATCAAGTCGTACAGAATGTGCGCCCGGACCTTTTCCTAAAATTATATCTAATGAATAGTCTTCCATAGCAGGATATAAGATTTCTTCGACACTTCTTGACAATCTGTGTATTTCATCAATAAATAAAATATCGTTGTGTGAAAGGCTTGTTAAAATTGCAGCTAAATCTCCTGCTTTTTCAATTGCAGGACCTGATGTTACACGGATAGAAACGCCCATTTCGTTGGCAATGATACCAGCTAAGGTGGTTTTTCCAAGTCCCGGAGGTCCATAAAGTAAAACATGGTCTAAGGCTTCGCGCCTTGCTTTTGCTGCTTCTATATATATGGATAAATTATCTTTTACCTTACTTTGCCCTATGTATTCCGATAAAACCTTTGGGCGCAGGCTGAATTCTGTTTCTTCTTCGTTGCCTAAGGTTCTAGATGAAACTATTCTTTCCTCAAAATCTCCTGTAAACTGCTGGTCTATAGGCATAATTTTACCTCCTTACTATCTCATAAGGCGAATCAGTGCCGCCTTGATGGTTTCTTCTGTAGATAACCCCTTTTCAACGCCTGATACAGCACGAAGGGCATCAGCTTTTGGGTATCCTAAAACAACCAATGCTTCTACAGCGTCATTTCCTGTATCAACAGGGGTAAATACAGCGTTGCTGTCACCGTCCAATTTAATCTCTTTTCCTTTAAATTTATCCTTTAATTCAAGAACGATTTTTTGTGCAAGTTTAGGACCTACACCCTGTGCGCGTGTAATTGCCTTATAGTCGTCTGTAACTATTGCTACTGTAAGGGCAGATGGTGTAAGGGCTGAAAGTACTGAAAGAGCAGCTTTTGGTCCTGCACCGTTTACAGTTATTATCATTTTAAATACATCTAATTCTTCACGCGTTAAGAATCCGTAAAGGTCAAATATATCCTCTGCCACACGAAGATATGTATATATTTTTACATTTTCGCCACAAGAAAGCTTTGAAATAGATAAAGGCGTCATAAAAACTTTTGCTCCAAATGTGCCGGTATCTATTATTACTGCATTTTCTTCTATATGGTCAACAGTGCCTTTTACAAATGCTATCATTAGATTCCCTCCTCATTTAACAGGTTATGATATTTAGCA
>JAZSQN010000013.1:0-11410 GCA_045537995.1 Congzhengia sp.
CCAATCCAGTTTTTCTGCTGGATTTTAACTTTTTCGATGTAGTCAAGCTCTTCCAAATCAGAGATTAAGCGCTCGGCATATTCAGTGATTTTTAACATCCACTGGCTTTTGTTTTTCTGGACAACTTCGCTTCCGCAACGCTCACAAACGCCATTTACAACTTCCTCATTAGCCAAACCTACTTTACAGCTTGTGCACCAGTTAATAGGCATTTCCTGCTTGTAAGCAAGACCTTTTTTGAAAAGCTGTAAGAAAATCCACTGAGTCCATTTATAATAGCGGTCGTCTGTTGTTGAAACCTCGCGGGTCCAGTCAAATGAAAACCCGATGCTTTGTAACTGTCTTTTAAAGTTTTTAATATTGTTTTCCGTTACAATTTTTGGATGGATTTTGTTCTTTATAGCAAAGTTTTCAGTAGGAAGACCAAATGCATCCCAACCCATAGGATAAAGAACATTAAAACCTTCTAAACGCTTTTTTCTTGCGATAATGTCTAAAGCTGTGTAGCTTCTGGGATGACCAACATGCAATCCCTGACCTGATGGATAAGGGAATTCTACAAGCCCGTAGAATTTCGGCATAGTAAAATCATCTTTTGCAGCAAAAGTATTGTCTTTATACCACTTATCCTGCCATTTCTTTTCAATTTGTTTATAGTTGTACTCCATTTTATAACTCTCCTATCTTAGTCAATAAGCGTTTTTATGTCTATACTTTCGGCATCGTTCCACAGTTTATCAAGACCATAGAATTCGCGCATTTCTTTATAAAATATATGAATGATAACATCGCCGTAATCTAAAAGCAGCCATTCGTTGCCACCTTTTCCCTCGCGAGCGGTTGGATGAATGCCTACTTTTGCAAATTCATCTTCCACATTATCCGCAAGAGCTTTTACCTGTGTAGAAGAATTTGCCGAGCAAACAACAAAATAATCTGCTAAAATCGTTAAATTTGATACTTTAAGGCAGCTTATATCATCTGCTTTCTTTTTGTCTAAAACTTTAACGGCTAAAGTTGCTTTTTCAAATGAATTTTCGTTATCCAATAGATTTTCCTCCTTGCGAAGTTTTTCTCTTATATACCTTTCAGCCTCAATAGTCTGGGGATGTAGTATATGACCACGCCTGTTAGTGTGTGCAATTGTAAGGCCAAAGCCGAACAAAAGGGCGCGGTCCAAATCACAAAAACACAGGTTTCGAAGCTCGGATAAACCTTCAAAATCCTTTCTATTTGGCTCAATTATATCTGAAAGATAGAGAATTTTTTCTAAAATACTCATATTTTCTCTGCCTAATGTATGATAACGAATGGCATCTAAAATCTCTGTATCTGTTATTCCGAATTCGTGCTCTGCCAAATATGCACCCAGTTCTGCATGCAGAAGACCAAGCTCTTTTTCTTTAACCTCATCAAGCTCAACATTGTATTTTCTGCACATATCGAGCTGTTCTAAATGAGGAATTTGTTTTGCGCAATCGTGTAAGAGTGCTGCAGTCTCTGCTTTTTTTGCATCTGCCCCGAAAATTTCTGCCATTTTAACGGCTGTTTCCACTACGCCTAATGAATGGATATAGCGGTGGTCTGTCAATAAAATTTTAAGATTTTCTTTTATCTGCTCTTTAGTCATAGTACTCCTAACGGTATAACTCATTTTTTTTAATATATTTTAAAATTCCTTGCGGAAAATCTTCTTCTTTTGCAGTGTCATTGCGGATATCGTTTCTTAATGCTGTAGATGATAAATCATAAGATATATCATCGATAAAAAATACATCGGGCATTTTTTCATCTCCCGCAAATTTTTTATAATAGTCACCTTTTTTAATGCCTGGTCGCGAAACGACGATAAATTTACACATTGTGAGCAGTTTTTTATAATTCATCCAAAGGGGCAAATCCCGAAATGAATCTGCTCCGATTATGAAGAATATTTCGTCGTTTTTATAGTATTTTTTGAAATAATCTATGGTTATATACGAATAATTGGGTTTTTCGTTTTCGATGTCAAAATCTGACACCTCGAACTTAGGAAAATCTTCTGTCGCGATTTTTATCATCTCGTAACGAAAATGCTTGTCAGTAACCTTTTTGTTGGTTTTATGGGGCGGATTTCCTGCCGGAATAAAAATAATTTTATTAAGCGAAAATCGCTCTAAAACCTTTTTTGCAAGCTCGATATGACCTTTATGTGGCGGGTCAAATGTTCCGCCGAAAAGACCTATGCGTCCCATAATTCCTCCTACTATTTTAAAACAATAGTGCGTTTTTTCTCATTTTTAGATTGTCTGTAAATTATGAATTTTGAACCAATTACCTGAACGGGTTCGGCGTGAAGAATTTCAGAAACCTCATCGCATGCTTCACGCGGAGATAATTCACAATTTTCTAAAACATGAATTTTTATAAGTTCGCGGGCATCTAAAGCATCAGAAAGTTGATTTATAAGATTTTCAGAAATTCCTTCTTTTCCCATCTGAAAAATGCACGGAACACCGTTTGCTAAAGAGCGAAGATAAGCTCTTTGTTTACTTGTAATCATATTTTTTCCTCTTTGTAAGATATAGATATATAAAAATTTTAGACAACTATACTAGCCTATTCTATAATATTATATCGCGGGGAAGGTGAAAAGTCAAACAAAACTGCGAAAAATATCAAGAAAAATGTTGATTTTTTTTGAGCTAAGTTATATAATTAAATAGCAGTAAAATACGCAGGAGGAAGCTATGGGTTTTGTTCATTTGCATGTGCATACTGAGTACAGCTTTTTAGACGGTGCATGCCGTATTAAAGAGCTTGTTTCGCGTGCCAAAAAACACAATATGAGCGCTCTTGCAATTACTGATCACGGAAACATGTGTGGTGTTGTTGATTTTTATAAAGAGGCAAAAGCTCAGGGAATCAAGCCTATAATAGGCTGCGAGGTTTATGTTGCAGCACGAAATATGTCTGAAAAAAATCACGACAACGGAAATACTACACACCATTTAGTTCTGTTGGCGAAAAATAACGAGGGCTATAAGAATCTTGTAAAAATTGTCTCGAAAGGCTGGGTTGACGGATTTTATTATAAACCCAGAGTAGATTTTTCTGTTATAGAAGAGCACTATGAAGGGTTAATTTGCCTATCTGCGTGCTTAGCCGGTGAAATTCCTCAGGCAATAATAAAAGATGAGGATATAAAGGCACGAGAGCTTGTCGAAAAGTACTTGAAACTTTTCGGCAGAGATAATTTTTACCTTGAAATCCAAAATCACGGCATTGCTGAACAAAAAAAGGCAAATGCTGCTCTAATTCGTCTTGCGCAGGAATATAATATTGGCTTAGTTGCAACAAACGATGTTCACTATATAGAAAAAAATGATGCAAAGTATCAGGATTTGCTTATGTGTATTCAGATGAACAGAAAAGTGAACGAGACCGATAGAATGGCATTTGAAACAGATGAGTTTTATCTAAAAGATGAAGAGGAAATGAAAGCACTTTTTGGTGCAATACCAGAGGCTATTGAAAACACCGAAAAAATAGCACAGGAATGCAATGTTGATTTTGAGTTTGGGGTTTTAAAACTTCCGGAATATGATGTACCTTCAGGCAAGGATTCATATACATATTTGACAGAGCTTTGTATAGAAGGGCTTAAAGACCGTTACGGTGAAAACGATGAGGCAAAAGAACGCCTTTATTTTGAACTTGATGTAATTAAAAGCATGGGATATGTTGACTATTTTTTAATAGTCTGGGATTTTATAAAATATGCTAAAGACAACGGAATTCCTGTAGGTCCCGGAAGAGGGTCCGCTGCTGGAAGTATTGTGAGTTACTGTCTTGGAATAACAAATATTGACCCTATAAGATTTGGACTTATTTTTGAAAGATTTTTAAATCCTGAGCGTGTGTCGATGCCTGATATAGATGTTGACTTTTGTAATGAGGACAGGCAGAAGGTGATTGACTATGTCGTTGAAAAATATGGCAGAGAGCGTGTTGCCCAAATCATTACATTTAACAAAATGAAAGCAAAAAACGCAATACGAGATGTTGGAAGAGTTTTGGATGTATCGTATTCTGATACTGATGCTATTGCAAAGATGATACCGTTTGATCTTAAAATGACGATAGAAAAAGCACTCGAATTAAATCCTGATTTAAAGGCAAAATACGAAGTTGACGCGATTGCAAAAGAGCTTATCGATGACGCTATAAAATTAGAAGGATTGATACGCAATGCAGGAACTCATGCGGCTGGTGTAGTTATAGCTAAAGAACCAGTTACTGAATATTTGCCACTTCAAAAGAATGATGATGTAATAATAACTCAATTTCCAAAAGATACGGTTGAGGAATTGGGCTTACTTAAGATGGACTTTTTGGGGCTTAGAAATTTAGGAATCATAAAAGACGCATTAGACATAATATATGCCTCGACAGGTAAAAAAATTGATATTGACAATATAGACCTAAATGAGCCGGGCGTGTACAAGATGATAGGAAGAGGAGAAACTGAGGGCGTTTTTCAGCTGGAAAGTGCTGGTATGAAGCAGTTTATGAAGGAATTAAAGCCTGAAAGCATAGAAGATATTATTGCCGGAATTTCCCTATATCGTCCGGGTCCTATGGACCAGATTCCGCGTTATGTTAAGAATAAGGAAAATCCCGATAAAGTAAAATACAAACATGAAATTTTAGAACCTATTTTAGATGTGACATACGGCTGTATGGTCTATCAGGAGCAGGTTATGGAAATCGTGCGTAAAATGGGCGGGTATTCATTAGGAAGAGCAGACCTTGTGCGCCGTGCCATGAGCAAGAAAAAAGAAGATGTTATGGCGCAGGAACGCAAAAATTTTATATATGGCATAGTAGATGATGAGGGCAATGTTTTAGTAGACGGTGCTATAAGACGAGGGGTAAGTGAAACAGTTGCCAATCAGATTTTTGATGAAATGATGGATTTTGCGCAGTATGCATTTAATAAATCGCATGCAGCAGCATACGCTTTTGTTACATACCAGACTGCTTACTTAAAGCATTTTTATCCTGCGCAGTATATGGCGGCACTTTTGTCCTCTGTTTTAGATAGTCCGGAAAAAGTTGCGAAGTATTCTGTAGAAACTTCAAGAATGGGTATTAAAATTTTGCCTCCTGATATAAACGAAAGTGTGGCAGGCTTTGCAGTTAAAGATAAGGATATACGATTTGGTCTTGCTGTCATAAAAAATGTAGGAGTAGGCTGTGTTGATGCGATTGTTGCTGAAAGAGACAGAAATGGAGAATATAAAAGCTATAAAGATTTTGCAAAGAGAATAGTAAAACTTGGAGTCACAAAGCGAGTTCATGAGTATTTGATAAAAGCAGGTGCATTTGATTCATTGGGAGAAAAAAGAGCTCAGCTTTTGGCTGAATTTGAAGGTATTTTAGATTCTTACTCTGATGATTTAAAGAGAAACCTTGAAGGACAAATCAACCTTTTTGGAGATGATGAAGGTCTTTTAACGGTGACTGCAAACGATGTTCCGGAACTTTCGCAAAAAGAACTGCTAAGATATGAAAAAGAGAGTATAGGCTACTACATTTCGGGCCATCCGTTAAACGAATATGCTGATGAGATAAAAGAAATTGCAACCATTACTTTTGCCGATTTTATTGGCGGCAAAGATGAAGAAATAGGCGAAAATAACTTATATGACGGTATGCCGGTATGTGTTTGTGTGCTGGCATCAGGAATTAAGACTAAAGTTACTAAAAATAACAAAATAATGGCGTTTGTAACGGCTGAAGACTTAACGGGACAGGCAGAGATTATAGTTTTTCCGACTATCTATGACCGTTCAAGAAAATTTCTTACAGAAGATGCTGCTTTAATCGTATCAGGAAAGCTAAGCTTTAAAGAAGATGAAGAACCGAAAATTTTATGTGATATGATAGAGCCATTAGAGCATGGTTCAAAACCAAAGAATAAGATTGAACTGCCGAAGAAGTCAGAAGATTTAAAAGGAAGTAAGACAAAAAAACTCTACATCAAATTTCCACTTGGTAAGAATTTTCTTTTAGATAGAGTAAAATGTGTGCTCGCTACAAATAAGGGAAATACTCCTGTATGCATATACATAGAGGAAACCAAGCAAACCGCAATGGCACAGAGGGAATTGTGGGTTAATGAAAGCGACAAGCTTCTTTGTGAACTTCAAAACATATTAGGCGAGCAAAATGTAGTATTAAAATAACCGGAGATAACGATGGCAAACTTAAATAAAAAAATAAAGGGAAATGTAATTTTATTTGTTACTGCAATTATCTGGGGTATATCGTTCGTTTCGCAAAGTGTAGGAATGGAATACATAGGACCTAATACTTTTATGGGAATAAGAACCTTAATGGGTGCAATGGTGTTACTTCCATTTATATTTTTTACGGACAGAGCGAAAAAAAAGCAGGGAACATACAAAAAAACAGACATGAAAAGTCTGATAAAATACGGAACTTTGTGCGGTTTGTTTTTATGTGCGGCACAGACACTGCAAAATTACGGATTACAGTATACCACAACTGCAAAAAGCGGTTTCTTGACGGCGCTTTATATCATTTTTGTATCTGTAATAGGCGTTTTTGTGGGGAAAAAAATAAATTCCAAAATGATACTTGGTATACTAACGGCTGTTTTAGGTATGTATTTTTTGTGTCTTTTTGGAAACAGCGCGACTTTTGATGTAGGAGACCTTCTGACAATAATTTGTGCATTGTTTTTTGCGGGGCAGATATTGTGCATTGATAAGTTTGTGTCTTATACCGATGGGGTCAAATTATCGTGTGCACAATTTTTAGTGGCAGGAATAATAAATACAATATTAATGTTTGTTTTAGAAAATCCAGATATTTCTGCAATTATGAGTTGTGCTACGGCACTTTTGTATTCGGGCGTTATGTCTTGTGGTGTAGCGTATACATTGCAGGTTATCGGGCAAAAGTATGCAGACCCGACATCAGCCTCAATTATTATGTCCTTAGAATCAGTTTTTGCGGCAATTTCGGGGTGGATAATACTTGGTCAGGGAATGAGCATTACACAGGTTTTTGGCTGTGTTCTTATGTTTTTGGCAATAGTATTAGTGCAGTTGCCTGATAAGAAAATATAAAAAGTAAAAAATGGGCTGTAGCATTTGCTACAGCCCTTAATTTTTATTAAATGAATTACACAACACCCTGTGCCATCATAGCTTCTGCAACTTTTAAGAAGCCTGCGATGTTTGCACCGGCAATCAAATTACCTTCCATACCGTATTCTTTAGCAGCACTGCTTACATTGTTATAAATTGTAACCATAATACCGTGTAGTTTTTCGTCAACTTCTTTTGCTGACCATGAAAGACGCATTGAGTTCTGGCTCATTTCTAAAGCTGAAACCGCAACGCCTCCTGCATTAACCGCTTTAGAAGGAGCGATAACAACATTATTCTCACGCAAATACTCAACAGCCTCTGCAGATGTTGGCATATTAGCAACTTCTATGTAATATTTTACGCCGTTTGCAACGATTTTCTTAGCGTCTTCTAATTGTACTTCGTTCTGTGTTGCGCAAGGCATAACAACATCAACTTTAACATTCCAGGGTTTTTCGCCGGGGAAGAATTTCGCGCCGAATTTGTCTGCATAATCCTGAACTTTATCACGACCGGAAGCGCGCATTGTGAGCATGTATGCTGCTTTTTCTTCTGTGATGCCGTTTTCGTCATATACATAACCATCAGGACCGGAAATTGTTAATACTTTACCACCTAACTGGTTAATTTTTAAAACTGCACCCCATGCAACATTACCAAAACCTGATACTGCGAATGTTTTTCCTTTGATATCTTCGTTGTAGCCTTTTAACACTTCGTTGCAGAAATAAACTGCACCGTAGCCTGTTGCTTCAGGACGAACAAGGCTTCCGCCGTAGGAGAGACCCTTGCCTGTTAAAACTGCATTTTCAAAGTTATTGCATATTCTTTTATACTGACCGAAGAGATAACCAATTTCCCTTGCGCCAACGCCGATATCACCTGCGGGCACATCGACATGAGAACCAATATGGCGTGAAAGCTCTGTCATAAATGACTGACAGAATCTCATGATTTCGCCATCACTTTTACCTCTTGGGTCAAAGTCTGAGCCACCTTTACCGCCGCCAATAGGAAGGCCGGTTAAAGAGTTTTTAAATGTCTGTTCAAACCCTAAGAATTTTATAATGCCAAGATATACTGAAGGGTGAAAACGAAGACCGCCCTTGTAAGGACCGATAGCACTGTTATACTGTACACGGAAACCTCTGTTTACCTGAACATTGCCATTGTCATCAACCCATGGAACTCTAAAAGAAATAGTTCTTTCAGGTTCTACGATTCTTTCAATGAGACCTGCTTTTTCGTACTCGGGATGAGCTGCTAATACTGGTTCTAATGATTCAAAAACCTCTTGTACTGCCTGTAGAAATTCAGGCTCGCCTGCATCCCTTTTTTTTACCTTTTCCATTACCTCGTTTAAGTACTGACTTTTAAACATCTTATCACTACTTTCTTTTTTTAAATATGCCTTTTCTTAGGCTGGAGCTGGAGATGGGACTTGAACCCACGACCTGCTGATTACGAATCAGCTGCGCTACCGACTGTGCCACTCCAGCATAAATTCAACCGAATATATTATACTATATGTGTAAAACATTGTCAATAATAATTATGCTATATCAGAGTTTTTAAATTAACTTTTAACATATGAAAAAAACGCTTGACAACTGGGCTTTTGGAGTTTTATAATGTAAAAAAACCTATCTAAAGAAGGGGTAATTATGCAAAGAACAAAACTTTCAGACAGAATTCTTCCGAACTATACAAAGGGAGAGGAAATTTTTAATATGACAAGCCACATAGTTGGAGGTGCGCTTGGTCTTGTAAGTCTCGTTTTATGTGTTGTATTTTCTGCAATAAAGGGAAATGTTTACGGGATTGTATCAGGAGCAATTTACGGTTTTACCATGATTGTTTTATATACGATGTCAAGTATATATCACGGACTCCATCCGACGCTAAAAGCCAAAAAGGTTTTTCAGGTTATTGACCATTGCTCGATATTTTTGCTTATTGCAGGTACATATACACCTATTGCTTTGTGTTCTATACGCGAGTATCAAGCGTGGCTCGGCTGGACAATTTTTGGTGTTATCTGGGCATTTGCTGCTTTAGGAATTGTGTTGAACGCAGTAGACTTGAAAAAATATAAAATATTCTCAATGATTTGTTATCTTTTTATGGGTTGGTGTATTGTAATTGCGGCAAAACCCGCGTGGGAAGCAGTAGGAAGTACAGGCATGAATCTTATTTTAGCAGGCGGAATACTTTATACAATAGGCGCTGTGTTTTATGGTTTCGGAAAGAAGAAAAAGTATATTCATTCGGTATTTCACATTTTCGTTGTCTTAGGAAGCGCTGTGCATTTTATAAGTATTTTGTTTTTTGTACTGTGAGGGAAAACTATGAATTATGCTGTTGTTGATACAGGTTCAAATACAATAAGAATGTCAATTTATTCTTATGAAAATAATTCTTTAAAAGAGATTTTTACTGAGGCGGTTTTTGCAAATCTGGCGGGATTTATTGCAAATGATTCTTTAACTGATGAGGGAATAGAAGTATGCAGCAATGCTATATTAAAGCATATTAAAACCGCAAAAGAATACGATGCGCAGTTTTATGTATTTGCGACTGCAGCAATAAGAAATGCAAAAAACTGCGATGAAATTGTAGAAAAGGTTGAAAAAAAAACAGGTATAAAGATGCATGTTCTTTCAGGAGAGGAAGAGGGCGAACTAAGTTTCTTGGGAGCTTTTGATGACTTCCCTGTAAGTTGCGGAATCATGGCAGATGTAGGTGGAGGCAGCAGTGAGATAATAGCCTTTTCAAACGGACAAATCGTGTCGGCTTTATCTGTACCTATTGGCTCTTTAAAGGCTTATAAAAGCTTCGTATCAGGCGAAATACCAACATACGAAGAAGTGGATAAAATAAAGAATGAGATAAAAAAATATTTACAAAGCAATGACGGATTTAAAAATATAAATGAAGAAGCCCTCTGTCTTGTAGGCGGAGGGGCAATGGCTTCAAGAAAACTTGCAAATTTTTTCTTGAAAAAAGAAGAATTTGATATAAAAACAGTAAATAAATTACTTGATATTTTTGTTATGACGCCGGATATTTTGCAAGTTTTAGAAAAATTAATACCAAAAAGAAAGTTTACGATTTCTACGGGTCTTGCTATTTATTCCGCGATAGGCGAGTATTTTTATAGTGATAAAATTTATATTTCGGACAAAGGAATAAAAGAAGGATACGCAAAAAAATATATAGTTCATTAAATTTAATACTATTGTTACTATTTCTTAATATATTAGTGGTAAAATTAAAGTAGCAGAGAATTGCCATTTTATTTCGAAAGAAGGTATTTTTATGAAAAGATATGTAAAAGTTTCTTTTTTGACTCTCCTTTCGGTTATCTTTATTTTGTCAGGCTGCGGTTGGTTTTCAGCGCAAAAAGGCAACACAGATGTTGATGCATGCGTATATTATATTGAGGAAAACGGGACAGTTTTAGTTGAGACTAATGTATCTTTACCTGCTCTTACAAAGGAGGAAAAGGCAGAGTATCTAATTGATATGCTCATAAATGCTCCCGATGGGAAAATCAGTCCTATTTGTGATGGAACAAAGCTCAAATCGGTAACCATTAAGGATGAAATAGCCACAGTAGATTTTTCAAAAGAGTTTTCAAATTATGACGATTTGAAAAACATATTGGCTCCCACAGCAGTTGCAAAGACGCTGTGCTCTTTAGATTTTATATCAGGAGTTAACATTCTTGTAGACGGTGCAGGCGTATTGGGAAATGACGGCACGCCGATAGGAATTATAATGGAAAGCGATATTGTGAACGGAAGACTTCCTACACAGGCAAATGCGAAAACGCTGATTCTTTATTTTGCAGATGAAACAGGTGAAGGTCTTAAGCCTGAACGCAGGGAGGTTCTGCTTCCTGCTGCCGGCACTGTGGAAAAGGCTGTAGTTGAAGAGCTTATCGCAGGTCCTGAAATGTCAGGTAATATTTCAATAATTCCCGGAGAAACTAAAGTTTTATCTGTTGAAACAAAAAACAATGTATGTTTTGTAAATCTGTCTAAAGAGTTTGTTGACAGATATCAAGGTGGTACAGCGGGAGAACTACTTACTGTATATTCTATAGTAAATTCTCTGACGGAATTGGAAACTGTTCAATCAGTGCAGTTTTTGATAGAGGGAAAAAAACGGGAAGAGTTTATTCATATGATCTTTAATGAACCGATTGTCCGTGATGCATCATTCATAAAAAAATAGTTTTTAAA
>JAZSQN010000165.1:0-3369 GCA_045537995.1 Congzhengia sp.
TTTGGCGCATGCTTTTCAGTATTTTGAAAATACTGTCGAACACGATTTTTAAGTATCTTTGCTTTTCCTACATATATGACCTTGCCCGTGATGTCCTTCATTATATAAACTCCAGGATCTTCAGGAAGGTTTCTTAACATAAATTCATCAACCATAGTAATACTCCTTACAAAAAAAGGGATATGCGTATTTAACACATATCCCCGTCGATCTTCTAGTCACTGAAGTTTGAATCAATCAAATCAACCAAAGCAACAATAGCCTCTTCTTCGTCAACGCCGTCAGTCACAATCTTAATTTCTGTGCCCTTTGTGATTCCTAAAGATAGCACGCCAAGCAGACTTTTAGCATTTACTTTGCGTTCATCCTTTTCAATCCATATGCTTGATTTAAATTCATTAGCTTTCTGTATGAAAAATGTAGCAGGTCTAGCGTGAAGTCCAACCTGATTCTGTACTGTAATTGTTTTAGACAGCATAAACACAACTCCTTACCCTAATTTACAACTAACACTACCTTTAGAATACTAAAATTTCTAGGTGTTGTCAATAAACAAAATATATTTTTGTGAATATTTTGCATATTTTTTCGACAAACATACCGTTTTTTTATAAACTTTATATATTAAAATTCAAATTTGTCTTCAAAATAAGTCTCCAATTCATCAATTTTAACTGTAATCTGTTCCATTGTGTCGCGTTCACGGATTGTAACTGTATTATTTTCCTCTGAGTCAAAATCGTATGTAATACAGTAAGGCGTTCCTATTTCATCCTGTCTTCTGTATCTTTTTCCTATACTTCCCGCATCGTCATAGTCACACATATACTTTTTAGAAAGCATTGAATATACCTCTTCAGCTTTTTCGGAAAGCTTTTTAGAAAGAGGTAAAACAGCAATTTTTACAGGAGCTAAAGCTGGATGGAAACGCATAACTGTACGGCCCTCTTTTCCATCTTCGCCTTCTTCTTCATCATATGCCTCAACCAAGAATGCAAGTGTAACTCTGTCTGCACCAAGTGACGGTTCAATACAATACGGTATATATTTTTCATTTGTTATTGGATCTGTATACTCAAAATTTTCACCTGAATGTTTTGCATGCTGAGAAAGGTCAAAATCTGTTCTGTCTGCAATACCCCAAAGCTCACCCCATCCAAATGGGAACATAAATTCAATATCAGTTGTTGCGTTACTGTAATGCGAGAGTTCTTCTGCGCTGTGATCACGAAGTTTTAAGTTTTCTTCAGAAATATTTAAAGACAACAGCCAGTTCTTGCAATAATCCTTCCAATACGCAAACCATTCAAGGTCAGTACCAGGCGCACAGAAAAATTCAAGCTCCATCTGTTCAAACTCGCGCGTTCTGAATGTGAAATTACCGGGTGTAATTTCATTTCTAAATGATTTTCCTACTTGTCCTATACCGAAGGGAACTTTCTTTCTTGTCGTTCTTTGAACATTTTTAAAATTTACAAATATTCCCTGTGCTGTTTCAGGACGAAGGAAGAGTTCAGCCGAGCTATCCTCTGTAACACCCTGAAAAGTCTTAAACATAAGGTTAAATTTTCTGATATCTGTAAAATTACTTTTTCCACATTTCGGGCAAACTACATTGTTCTCTTTGATGAAGTCCAACATTTTTTCGTCTGACCAGCCATCAACTACAATTGATTCACCTTTTTCAAACATAAAGTCTTCAATTAATTTATCAGCACGATGTCTGGATTTACACTCTTTACAATCCATCAACGGATCTGAAAATCCGCCTACATGGCCTGATGCTACCCATGTCTTTGGGTTCATTAGTATCGCAGCATCTAACCCTACATTATAGGGACTTTCCTGAATGAACTTCTTCCACCATGCCCTTTTTACATTATTTTTAAGTTCAACACCTAAAGGACCGTAATCCCATGTGTTGGCTAGTCCGCCATAGATTTCAGAGCCTGGATATACGAATCCTCTGCCCTTACAAAGTGCTACTACTTTTTCCATTGTCTTTTCAGTGTTTTTCATTGAATATCATGCCTCCGAAAGTATAAAAACATTGTTATCATTTTATCCTACATTCACACATATTGTCAAGGTTTATTACGGAAATTCTTCAAAATAGCGCCCTTTCCTCTCCAGGAAAATGGAAAATCTCCATATTTTTTCTTAAATTTCCTGTTACTCAGCTTTTCTAATTCTTTTTTATGAAGTATAGTTTCTCTTTTTTCATAGAATTCTTTTATAGGAGTTTTTAGTGCGTTTTTATTATGGGGACAAATTTCCTGACATACATCACAGCCGTAAACCATCTTCTGAGCATCTAAAATCCTGCTTTGTTCTTCGGTCATCTCCTTTAGCTGTGTTATATACGAAACGCATCGATTCGCATTCAAAGTTCCTTCCTCATCAAGTGCTCCTCCAGGACAATTTTTAACGCATTTTCCACAGTTTAAGCACTGTTTTTTTTGTGGAATGTCACACTCTAGCTCAAGGTCTGTTATTATATATCCTATAAAAAAATATGAGCCGTATTTTTCATTTATAAGACATGTATTAATTCCAAAAAAACCAAGTCCTGCAAGATACGCCAAATATCTGTCATGAAGAACTCCTGTGTCGGAAAAAACTTCATATTTTGACCCTTTGGTGCTTTTAATATATTCTCCTATTATTGTTAGCTTATCCTTTACTACTTTGTGATAATCAGGTATTCTTGCATATTTTGAAATGTTAGAATCCGTATTTTCTCCAGTATAATATGGAAACAAGCATACAATAATGCTTTTTGCCCAAGAAAACATCTTTTTGGGATTCACACGAAGCTCAAGCTCTTTTTCTTCAAACTCTGAAACCCCATACTTTTCATTTCGTTTTCTTATTCTTTCCTCAAGCTCGAAATATCTAGTAACGGGAGCAATACCTATATATTCAATATTTATTTTTTTTGCAACTTCTTTAATCTCTTTTTTCATAATCGTCTAACACAAAAGGCTATGCATCGCATAGCCTTTTAAGCTCAAATTTATTGGTTTTTTACATAAAACTTAACCAAAAATTCCATAATTTCATCGCGCTCAACCTTCATAATCAAAGACCTCGCATTCTTGTGGCCAGTAATGTATGTCGGATCGCCCGATAAAATATATCCTACCATCTGGCTTACAGGATTGTATCCTTTTTCCTCCAAAGCAGAATATACCTCACTTATTATACTTTTAATATAGTCCTCACGCGAAAGTCCGAAATTAAACTTTTGTGTCTGATTTAAATCCATACATAACACCGCCTTTTTTCTTACTTAGTATGATTATACATCAATTATAAAATTTATGCAAGATTTTTATAAAAAAATTAACGCTTTTTTCTTTTTTTAAG
>JAZSQN010000086.1:0-3353 GCA_045537995.1 Congzhengia sp.
CGACATGGCTACGATCCGTCTTGGTGTTACATTCACGCACCAGCCTTCCATTTTATCGCCTGATACTGCTTGATATACAGCTTTTACATTCCCTTTTTCGTATTTAAAATCAACAAATTCCGTTGCTAAGGGCAACACTTCCTGCTTGGCAGCGTTTTGCTTGTTCAATGTGTTTTCTGCTATTTTATCTTTAGTGATCGAATTTGTAAATGCTAAAAGAAGCGCTACAACAACAGAAATCACCAATAATACTAAAGAAAGAACTATAGGGTTTTCATTTTTCTGCATTTTTACCTTCCCCCTTTCTTTACTTTTACAGCACCGAAAGGTCTAGGCTGGGTATAACGATCAATTAATGGTGTTGCCACATTCATTAAAAGAATTGAATAACTTACACCCTCAGGATATCCGCCGAACCGCCTTATAACAAATGTCAGCACTCCGCATCCTATGCCCATAATAACCTGTCCGCGTTTGGTTATGGGAGAAGTAACATAATCTGTTGCCATAAATATTGCGCCCAGCATCAAACCGCCGCAAAAAAGATTAACACCGACACTTTCTAAAGCTGAAAGTCCGCTATTTGGAAATATAAATACAAGAATTGCAACTGTAGCAACATAAGAAAGAGGAATTCTTACGCTTATTACCTTTTTGGCAACTAAATATATACCACCCAAAATAAGTGCCAATGCTGATGTTTCACCGATACATCCGCCTATATTACCCAAAAACATATCCAACATATCGGGAAGCTTTCCGCCTTCGGGATTTTTAAGAATTGCCAAAGGCGTCGCAGATGACACAATGTCCGGTGAAACAAAAAAACCTGTTGTAAACGGTTCTGTCCATTTTGTCATTATAACGGGCCACGACGCAAGCAAAAATGCTCTGCCTGCAAGTGCGGGGTTTATAAAATTGTGACCTACACCGCCAAAAAACTGTTTTGCAATAATAATTGCAACAAATGAACCGATTAAGCAAATCCACCAGGGAGCAGAAACAGGTAGGTTAAATGCTAAAAGCATTCCCGTTACAAGCGCTGTTCCGTCTGTTATTGTTATATCTTTTTTTAATATTTTTTCCCACAAGAATTCAAATCCAACAGAAAATGCCATGCATAAAACAGTGAGATAAAGAGCTCTTGCGCCAAAAAATGATACACCGCAAAGCAAAGCAGGAATAAGAGCAATAATTACATCACACATGATTGTTGATGTGCGTACTTTACTTCTTATATGAGGCGATGATGAAACTACTATTTTGTCCATTATTTATTTGCCTCCTTTGCCCTTTTTGAATTTATTTTCTGTTTTCCCAAGCGTATAGACTGCACCAGATGCCTTTTTGCAGGACACACATATGTGCAGCTTCCGCATTCTATACAACTCATTATATTGTTTTTAATAAGGAATTCTGTATCACCTTTGCGACTGTACATATCAAGTGTTGTAGGCAAGAGCTTCATAGGACATACCGACACACATCTTCCGCAACGGATACAATTTCTTTCCTGTTCTTTTTTTGTATACTCTTCACCAAACAACAAAAGTCCCGATGTCCCCTTAACCACCGGAACATCTAAGGATATACCTGAGATGCCCATCATAGGGCCACCCATAATTATTTTTTTTGCATCTGTTTTTGTTCCTCCGCAAGCATCTACTAAGGTTTTAAATGGTGTACCTATTCTTGCATAGATATTTGACGGATTCGATATTGCATCACCTGACACAGTAACTATTCTTCTGTGTAAAGCTATGCCAAATGCCAACGCACGATAAATTTCTGCAACTGTTCCAATATTAACAACGATACAACCTACATCCATAGGAAGCTTTCCAATTGGTACCTCCTTGCCCGTAATTGCATTTATAATCTGTTTTTCGGAGCCTTGCGGATACTTTTTCTTAAGAACCGCAACTTTTATAGCTGTACCCTTTGTTTTATTCTCTAAAACATTAATTGCCTCTTGAGCATTGTCCTCAATGCCTATAACACTCTCAGAAAGATTCAGCATGCGCATGAGGCATTTTATTCCGCCTATCACATCATCTGTCATTTCAAGCATAACGCGTCTGTCTGATGTGAGATACGGTTCACATTCTGCAGCATTTATTATTAAATGAGTTATTTCTTTATCATCAGGAGGAGAGAGCTTAACATGCGTAGGGAAGCCTGCACCGCCCATGCCTACAATACCTGCTTCGCGAATAATTTTTCTCATTTCATCAGGTGATAAATCATCCACATTTTTTGTATT
The DNA here is from genome assembly GCA_045537995.1 of Congzhengia sp. GTDB lineage: Bacteria > Bacillota > Clostridia > UBA1381 > UBA9506 > Congzhengia. The sequence goes on from JAZSQN010000086.1 coordinate 2,264, forward strand.
AATAGGCTCAGCTGATTCGTCCTGCCCGTCATTTTCAATAACAATTGTCGGCACTTTTGAATTTGTATGATTAAAATAAAGACCTATATCCTTTACCTTGCCCGAGACAGACGAGTGTAAGGGTGCCGACATAAATGCATCAGCGTCTGCAATTTTTTGCATCTTTAAAACCCTGTCGCCAACGGAAACGAGAGGTTTTATCGGTGCTCCTATATGCTGATTTAAAGGAAAATATAATAGTTCGGGAGCATCTATTGCCATTAACGGTTTATTCTCCGTAGCGCTCTTTTTGCCTGACGGATGTATGCCTCCCGAAAAGGTTAGCTTTGCCATTGTAAAATCAATCCCCTTTTCTACCTATTTAATAATAAGCGATAATATTTTAACATATTTCCTAGCCGAAATCAATTGTAAATTAAGGTTTTTTTGACACAATTATCTAAAAATCTGCAGATTTTTAGATAGAAGTCTTAATGAGTTTAATATTGCAATAATCAAAACTCCTACATCAGCAAAAACCGCCGCCCAAATTCCAACCACTCCAAACGCCGTTAAAATCATAACCAATATTTTTATACCAAGCGAAAATACAATATTTTCACGAACTATATTTACTGTTTTCTTCGATATTTTAATTGCCATAGGGATTTTTTCCAGATTATCGTCACATAAAACAACATCTGAGGCTTCTAGCGCTGCATCCTGACCTATTTGTCCCATTGAAAATGAGATATCTGCCATAGCCATAACCGGTGCATCATTTATTCCATCACCGCAAAACATCACCGTTCCGTTTTTTTCTTCCATGATTTTTTCCATGCAAGCAACTTTGTCCTGAGGCAAGAGCTCTGCCATGAAAAAATCTGCGCCTACTTCTTGGGCTACTGCATAAGCTACGCTCGTTTTATCGCCGGTTAAAATATACACATTTTTAATTCCCATTTTTTTTATCGTCTTAATGGATTTGTATGCATTTTCTTTTATGTTATCACTCACAACTACAGTGCCTAAAAATTTTCCAGACTTTGCAATATAAACAACAATTCCTTCTGTGCGCTTTTCGTCACACAAAATACCATATTCTTGCATA
>JAZSQN010000054.1:0-6846 GCA_045537995.1 Congzhengia sp.
ACATGAGGTGTGTATTCAGGTCTGTGCTTACCTCTTAAAATGTTAGCCGCTGCTGCTGCAACTCTACCTAAAGGCTTGCCTTCAGCATCTATAATGTACCATTTTCTTTCAACTTCATGGGCTTTTGCCATAAATGTGCTCATTATGCTTTCCTCCTAATTTTAAACAGAATTATCCTGTTCTTTTTGCAACATTTAACATTATAAAACACTTTTTCCCTTATGTCAAGTACTTTTTTAATAAAATTTAAAATAGATTTTCAAAAGTCTTAAATTCTCCTATTTCCTCTAAAATACTCTCAAATGCTCAAACTCAATTTTTAAAAAAATATTAAAAAACTCCCTGAAGGGAGTTTTTATCACAGTACATTTTTAACTATCGATACTATTTCCTTATGAATATCGTCAATACTTCTTACATCCAATCCTTTAGCACACACTACTCTTTTCCAGCCACAGTTTTCGGCAACCTCTGTAGCGTTTTTGTATGCACCTATTAAATAGTCCGAATTTTTTTCGTGGATATCTTTTTCTGCTTTGCCTGTTATCTTATTGGCACGATTCTTCATTAAAAACTGTGCAGCTTCAGGCTGCATATCTAAAAATATCACAACATCAGGCTCAGGAAGTCCTAACTTTTTGTATTCATAATCAGAAAGCCAATTTATAAATTCAGTCTTATCGCCTTTAATCTTCATTGCCTGATGAACAATGTTAGATGTCACATATCTGTCGCATACAACTACCCCGCCATCTTCATAAAACGCTCCCCAGTCACGCTTATAGCTTGCGTATCGGTCAATAGCATAAAATGAAGATGCAGCATACGCATTTACATCATCGGGGTTTTTCCCTAAATCCCCCGCTAAGTAACTTTTAACAGGTATGCAAAAGTCACTGTCGTAATCTGGAAAAGATATTTTTTTTACATTCATTCCCATTGATTTTATATGCTCAAATAGCAACTTGGTTTGCGTCTCTTTTCCACTTGAATCCACACCCTCAATTACAATAAGCTTTCCCATTATTTTTCCTCCGCAATGTATTTTTTGCGCATATCAAGGGCTTTTCCACAGGTCATTTTTCCCTCAGGACAGCTATGAGCCACACATGACGGTCCAGCCTTTTTAAATAATGTGGGTGCGACATCTTTTACAAGTTCAAGCATTTTATCTGCTAATTCTCTAATTTCCCACTGTGCTCTTGTACAACAGCGGTGATGGAAGAAATTCATTAAACTTCTTGCATTCATGGTAACTACCATCTTTGTTTCACAAGCATTGGGAAGAACAAATCTTGCATCTTCTATTGCCATCTTTTCAGCTGCCTTTTTAGATGTCTTTTCATCTTTTCCTTCTGCTAAAAGACTATTATAGTGCTTTTCAAACAAAATGTCTGTTAATTCATCATACGCCTTTTGATCTGCTTCCATAGTCTTTATGTACAGATCTTTTGCCCTTTCATTCCCTTCTATTTCAGGGGGGATAATATACTCAAACATACCCTCTTTTACATATCTTTGAGATTTTACACTATAGCTTGCAATTCTGTGTCGTGTAATCTGTGCAAGCAGACTTCTGCTTACGCCTTCTATGCCAAATGTGAAAGATACATGTTCTATCGGGCTTTGATGACCTAAGCTCATCAACATATTAAGAAATCTTTCAGTCTTTTCTTCATCTAAACCTTCTAAAATATTTGTTACTCCGCTTTCTGAATAGCAAAGCTTTGCTGCCGCTGCAATCATTTTTTCTGGATCAGGTGTGTGAGCAAGTAATGTTACCTTCATCTTAATTCCCCCATAATCTCATTTTTTTATCTTCATCAAGTTGTATTTTCAATTCGTCAACGCTTGTAAAATTTTTAAAATCCCTCATATAATACAAAAACTCAATTTCGATTATTTTGTCGTATATATCCTCATTAAAATCTAAAATATGTGTTTCTATCTTATAAATGTCATCATCATCAAAGCTGGTAGTGCCTACATTTGTTATAGCTTTATACCTTTTTCCTAAGAAAATAACATTCGTAGCATAAATTCCTCTTTTTATTCTTATTATCTTTTTGTCAGGAATAATATTTGCCGTAGGATAGCCGTATGTTCTTCCCATACGCTTGTTCGATGTTACAACACCATCTACACTATACGGGCGTCCTAATAACGTTTCTGCTTTATCTACTTCTCCTGCTTCAATTTTATTTCGTATCTCAGTACTTGAGCAGACAGTTTCCCCAACTTTAACGGGATCAACTACATAAACCGAAAAACCAAAATTTCTTCCAAGTTCTTTAAGTGTATCTGCCGTTCCTGATGAATTCTTTCCAAATTTTCCATTTGAGCCTATTACGGCAGCTTTAACATTAAATTTTCCTACTAATATTTCTTTTACAAATTCTTCACAAGAAAGTTCTTTTACTCTTTTAAAGTCTTCAAAAAATAATGTATGCACTCCTGCTTGTCCAATCAATTCTTCTTTGACTTTGTTAGAATAGATTAACTTCTGGAAATTATCTCCCTTAATTATATTTATTGGGTGTTCAGTAAATGTATAAACAACAGAAGGCACACCTTTTTCATATGAAACCTTTTTTAAAACCTCTAAAAGTTTCTTGTGCCCTTTGTGTAGGCCGTCAAAATTTCCAATAGCTACAACAGTTCCTGCTTCAGTATTCACTTTTTTGTAGTCATTAAAAATAGTCAGCATATTTTTCTCCTTAGTAAAAGCTTTTCTCCATAGTTAAAAGCTTTTTACCATCGCAATCCTTTATTTTCAACAAACAAAACAGTTCATCATTTTCATATATTCTAAATATCTGGCCTAACGAAAACTCTTCTATTCCTAACTGTTCCGGACGCAGTCTTATCCCATTTTTTATTTTTACCGCATTCTCAGGAACTACACAAACTTTTTTAAAATCCGACAATACCTCATCAGGCTTTATAATAAGACTCTCTATGTTTCCTGAATTTGCTGCATTTTCTATTTCTTCTAATGTGTGTGAATTTTCTTTTGTAAATATCCCACTCATCGTGCGCTCTAATTCTGCCATAGCAGCACCTGTTTTAAGACTCTCGCCAATATCACGGCACAGCGACCTTATATATGTACCCTTGCTGCAATGTATGTCCATATTAAATGTATCATCATTAAAATTATATACATCTATTTTATGTATAGTAACTTTTCTTGGCTTTCTTTCTATCTCGACTCCCTCTCTTGCCAACTGATAGAGTTTTTTGCCGTTTATCTTAATTGCTGAATACATAGGCGGTATCTGCTCGATTTCACCCAAAAAACTTTTAACTGTTTCTTCTATCTGCTCCTGAGTGACTGATACCTCCTTTGTTTCTATAACTTTACCTGTGGTATCATCTGTGTCAGTTTTAATTCCTAAAACCACTTTTGCCCTATATCCTTTTTGGTCTGACATAATAATATCTGAAAGTTTAGTAGCATTGCCTATTAAAACAGGTAAAACTCCTCTTGCCGCAGGGTCTAGGGTGCCTGTATGACCTACTCTTTTCATCTTTAAAGTTCTTCTTATAAAGGACACGACATCATGTGATGTCATACCCTCCGGTTTATAAACATTAAGTATTCCTGTCACCTTTTCGCCTACTTTACTGTTTTAATCTTCAACTTCTAATTCTTTGATTATTTCATCTAAGATTTCTCTGTCTTTATCATCAAGCTTTCTGTTATTTAATAAATCAGGGCGTTTTATATATGTACGCTTAATTGATTCTTTTCTTTTCCAATTTTCAATATTTACATGGTGGCCTGACAATAGCACCTCAGGAACCGTGCGACCTTTAAACTCGGGTGGCCTTGTATATTGAGGATACTCCAGCAACCCCGAATATATCGACTCATCTTCAAAGCTTTCGCTCTGGGGCAACACTTTATCAATCATTCTGGATACAGTATCAATTAATACTAAAGCAGGAAGTTCTCCACCCGTTAAAACATAGTCACCAATTGAGATTTCTTCATCAACAATTTCTTCTAAAATACGCTCATCAACACCCTCATAGTGTCCGCATAAAATTACAATTCTGTCTTTTTTTGAAAGTTCAATTGCTTTTTTTTGAGTTAATACCTTCCCTTGTGGAGACATATAAACTGTATACGGTTTATCTTCGCCTGCTACGCTTTCATACGCACGGTAAATGGGCGGTGCTTGCATTACCATACCAAAGCCTCCGCCGTAAGGATAATCATCAACCGAATTGTGCTTATTGCCAGCAAAATCTCTTATGTTTATGCAGTTTATTTCTAAAATTCCGTTTTTCTCCGCTCTTCCTATAATGCTTTCAGAAAGTACTGCACGCATCATGTCAGGAAAAAGCGTCAAAATATCAAAACGCATAATTTTCTCCTTAATCGTCTAAAAGTCCTTCAGGGATTTTAACATAAATTCTTTTATTTTCTAAATCAACATCGCCTATTACACCATCTATAACAGGAAGGTATATCTTTTTTTTGTCCTCAGTAGTAATTTCGTAAATATCGTTTGCTCCTGTATTAAAAACATCTGTAAGCTTTCCTAACTCTTCATCATTTTCAAAAGCTACAAGCCCAATTAAATCCTGTATGTAATACCGACCTTCAGGAAGAGGTTTTTTCTCTGTAAAAAGTACCTTGCCTTTTAACTTTTCGGCATCATTCATCGTTGAAATTCCAGTAAACTTAATAATAACCGTATTTTTATGAATTTTAGAGTTTTCCACCTCAAATACGCTACCGTCTTTTCCATAAAAAACTGATAATTCCAACAAATCATTAATATCGTCAGTCCATGCATTTAGCTTTATCTCTCCGCGAATACCATGTGTATTTACAACTTGTCCAACTTCTATTAGTTCCATAGTTTTCTCCTGCTTTAAAAAGGGCTGTCTAGCAGCCCTTTATTTTATGCGGTTTCAGCCTGTTTTTTCTCTAAAACAGGTTGCTTTTTATTTTCAACACATTCTTTTGTTATAATGCACTTGTCGATATTATCTGTTGACGGAATCTCATACATAATATCAAGCATAGTTTCTTCTATAATTGAACGAAGTCCTCGTGCACCTGTTTTTCTGTCTAATGCTTTCTGCGCAATCGCTTCTATTGCATCGTCTTCTACCAAAAGCTCTACTCCATCAAGCTCTAAGAGTTTAGTGTATTGCTTAAGTATTGCATTTTTAGGTTCTTTTATTATTCTGACTAAAGCATTTTTATCGAGCATATCTAAACTCGCAATTACAGGAAGTCTTCCTATGAGTTCAGGAATTATGCCAAATTTCAGTAAATCCTGCGGTTCTATTTTCGATAAAATCTCGCTTACATTTGCATCATTTTTGCTCTTTACATCTGCACCGAATCCCATTGATTTTGCCTCTGTTCTTCGGCTTATAATTTTTTCAATACCGTCAAATGCACCGCCACAAATAAATAAGATATTCGTTGTATCTATCTGTAAAAATTCCTGATGGGGATGCTTTCTTCCTCCTGTAGGCGGTACAGACGCAACTGTTCCTTCTAAAATCTTTAAGAGCGCCTGCTGTACACCTTCACCAGATACATCCCTTGTAATTGATGTGTTTTCTGATTTTCTCGTTATTTTATCTACTTCATCAATATATATAATTCCGTGACTCGCAGCCTCAATATCTCCATCTGCCGCCTGAATAAGCTTTAAAAGTATGTTTTCTACATCTTCACCTACATAACCCGCCTCAGTAAGTGTAGTAGCGTCTGCAATAGCAAACGGAACATTTAAAATTTTTGCTAAAGTCTGCGCCAAAAGGGTCTTTCCTGAACCCGTAGGGCCCAAAAGCAGTATATTTGATTTTTGTATATCAACATCTTTAGAAGATTTTTTATTCTCTATTCTTTTATAATGGTTGTAAACCGAAACAGACAATGTCTTTTTTGCTTTATCCTGTCCGATTACATACTGATCCAAAATTTCCTTAATCTCTTTGGGCTTCGGAAGCTCTCCCAAATCAATATCAGGTTCTGAAATATCATAATTGTCTCCCATATAACGATTGCAAAGCGCTATGCACTCATTGCAGATAGTTACATTAGGACCTTCAAACATTCGTATAACTTCCTGTTCATATTTTCCACAAAAGCTGCAGCGAAGCTGTGCTGTGTTGTCATTTATTGTTGACATATATGATATACCTTTGCCTTTCTTCAAAAATAATCATTTTGTTAAAAGGGACTGAATAACCAGTCCCTTTTAACTTTAACTTATTATAAAATTTCGTTTCTTGATTCTATGACTTTGTCAATAAGACCGTATTCCATAGCTTCTTTCGCTGACATAAAATTGTCACGCTCTGTGTCTGCCTGAATTACATCTATAGGCTTACCTGTACGCTTAGCCAAAATTTCATTCAAAGTATTCTTAATTCTTATAATTCTGTCAGCGTGAATTTTTATATCGGTTGCCTGCCCCTGCATTCCTCCTAAGGGCTGGTGAATCATAATTTCACTGTTAGGAAGAGCCAAACGCTTACCGGGTGTACCCGCTGCAAGTAAAAATGCACCCATTGATGCTGCCATACCTACACAAATTGTTGATACATCGCATTTGATATACTGCATTGTATCATAAATTGCCATACCCGCAGTAATTGAACCACCGGGACTATTGATGTAAAACTGAATATCCTTATCAGGATCTTCTCCCTCTAAGAACAGCATCTGCGCTACAACCAAACTCGCAGTAACATCATTTACTTCTTCGCTTAAAAATATTATTCTGTCTTTTAATAATCTGGAATAGATGTCATAGGAGCGTTCGCCTCTGCTTGTCTGTTCCACTACTACCGGTACTAAGCTCATAATAT
>JAZSQN010000144.1:0-3137 GCA_045537995.1 Congzhengia sp.
CATTTCAGGCAATAAGAATTGAAGTAAACGGTGAGCTTTTGGGTTTAGAAACTGCAATTCGTGATTTTATAGATGTTTTATCACCGGGCGGCAGACTTTCTATTATAACCTTTCACTCTTTAGAGGACAGAATAGTAAAAAATGTTTTTTTAAAAGCTTCAAAAGGATGCATATGTCCGCCGCAGATTCCCGTATGTGTATGTGGTAAATTACCTCAGGGAAAGGTCATTACAAAAAAACCTGTTGCAGCAGGCAAGGAAGAGTTGGAAAAAAACCCGAGAGCAAGAAGCGCTCATCTTAGAATATTTGAAAAGAAATAGTTGATTTTAAGGAGGACTTAAAATGCAGAAGAACAATCTGGCATATCAATCAAAATATGAATACCACGACATACCTGATAGTCCTCTACTTAAAAATAAGACAAATGAACGCACAGCAGGTGGAGTTATGATTAAGATAGGAAAAAACAAAAGACTAAAACTCAATACTTCTGCAAACTCCTCTAAAAAAGCCAAAGCGCGTGCGAGAAGAGGAACTATTTTATCAATGGTTCTTTTAACTGCTATGGCATTTTTAGTGCTGTTTCGCGGACTGATGATCACCTCAGAGTATGAAAAGCTTGAAGCTAAAAACGCGCAGCTCGCAGAAGTTATTGCAGAAAACCAGAAAATTCAGTTTAAAATCGATCAGACATTAGATTTAAAGAATATAGAAAATATTGCAAAGAATACATATAACATGGGAGAACCTACAAAAGCACAGACGGTTTATATAAATCTTGACCAGACAGAAGAGGTTAAAAAAGTGCGACAGGGCAACCCGATTTTTGAGGCAATAAAGGACTTTTTTGGTGGAATAGTGGAATATTTTGCATAGGTAAAAAATAACATTTTATATAGAAATTTTGCGTTAGTGTGAGAGTGTATCTTTCACACTAACTTTTGTAAAAAGAGTAATTATTAAGAAGAATTTGGAAGGAGCGAAAAAATGGCAATAAGCACACCGAAAACAAGTTTAAGAAAAAGAGTATCGTATGTATTTGTTACATTTTTCGTTCTCTTTTGTATACTTGCGGTTTATATTCTAAAAATAAATATTGTTGACGGCGAACGCTTAAGAACTGGTGCTATCGAACAGCAGACAAGAGACTATCAGGTTTCGTCTGCAAGAGGAACGATTTATGACAGAAACGGAAAAGCACTTGCCATTAGTTCTTCTGCCGAAACTATTTCCGTTAACCCGAAAGAAATCGCAGCAGCAGGCTATGGAATTGACGAGCTTGCAAATAAACTTTCAGAAATTTTAGAACTTGATGCCGAAACCGTTAAGAAAAAATTAGTAAAAGACGCATTAGATGTTGAAATAAAAGCGAAAGTTGATCCTGACAAGGCTGATGAGGTAAGGGCGCTCAATTTAACAGGTATATATTTTAAAGAAGATACAAAAAGATATTATCCGTTTGGTACATTTGCATCGCATGTTATCGGTTATGTAGGAAAAGATAATCAGGGGCTCGGCGGAATCGAGATGGTATATGATGATGAACTCTCGGGAGTTCCGGGAAGAGTTGTTACACTGAAAAATGCGCATGGTACGGATATGCCATTTCAGGAAGAACGCCACATTGATTCCGAAAATGGTTTAAATGTAGTTTTGACAATTGATGAAACAATTCAGCATTTTGCAGAAAAACATCTTTCAAATGTATATAATGATGCTGCTCCTAAAGAAGGCGCAGCCTGTATAATAATGGATGTTAAAACCGGCGAAATACTTGCGATGGCGACAATGCCTAATTTTGACCTTAATAATCCAAATGAAATTACAAACGAAAGAGTCTTAGAATATTTAGAAACATTAGAAACCGACGAAGAATATAACCAGGCGGTAGCTGCTGCAAGAAATAAAATGTGGAGAAATAAAGCCGTAGTTGATTCTTATGAGCCAGGCTCCTGCTTTAAAATTATGACAATGTCAATGGCTCTAGAAGAAGGCGTTGTAACACCTGAAGACAATTTTTTCTGTCCGGGACACAAAGTTGTAGAAGACAGAACAATACATTGTGCCGAAAGGTCAGGTCACGGAGCACAAACCTTCCGTGACGGTGTTAAAAATTCCTGCAACCCTGTATTTATCGAGGTTGGTCAAAGAGTAGGAATAGATACATTTAAAAAATATTATGAGGCTTTTGGATTCAGAGATAAAACAGGATTTGACCTACCCGGTGAGGCAAGTGGTGTTTTTTATGCAGAAGATCAGTTTAAAACTGTAGAGCTTGCAACGGCTTCATTCGGACAGGGACCAAAAATAACACCCTTGCAGCTTATATCTGCAGTTTCAGCTGTGGCAAACGGCGGTAAACTGATGAAACCTCATCTGGTAAAACAATATACAGATGAAAATGGAACCGTCATTAAAAAAGTAGAACCTACAGTTGTTCGCCAGGTTGTATCAGAGGAAACCTCAAAAACAGTATGTGAGCTTTTAGAAAATGCTGTTACAAATGGTTCTGGTCAAAATGCATATATCAAAGGATATCGTGTAGCAGGTAAAACAGGTACATCTGAAAAATTACCGCGTGGAAGCCACAAATATACAGCTTCTTTCGTTGGATTTGCACCTGCAAATGATCCTAAGATTGCTTGTCTTGTTGTAATTGATGAACCTGTCGGAGGTTCATATTACGGTGGTCAGGTTGCTGCCCCTGCGGTAGGTAAAATTTTAGAGGACACATTAAAATACTTAGGCGTAGAGCCACAATATACTGAAAATGAAATTACAACAATTGATGTAAGCGTTCCTGATGTAACAGGATTAGATGTTGCAGCTGCGAAGAAAAAACTTGCCGATTTAAGTTTAAAATATACGATATTAGGTGGAGGAGAAAAAGTAATTCGTCAAACACCTTTAGGAAACGCAACAGTAAATAGCGGTTCTGTAGTAGTGCTTTATACAGAAGAGCAGGAAAATAAAATGGTAACAGTCCCAGATCTTACAGGCAAAGCATTGCCTAGAGTCAGATCAATTCTGTCATCAAACGGACTTAATTTAAGTATTGTAGGAGCAGGTGCAACAGGTTCTGAATCTGACAGGACAATTGCAGAAAGGCAGACGCCTGCGGCAGGTTCTCAGAAGTC
>JAZSQN010000135.1:0-11751 GCA_045537995.1 Congzhengia sp.
AAAACAGATTATTCAAGAGAAGAGCTTAAAGAAGTTTTATTCTCCGATACAGACGAAAGCAAAAGAATGATGAAAATTTATGTCGATACACAAAAAGAGTCGCTCATAGAAGCTGCAAAAGCAATGAGAGCAGGTATTGACAGTGTCGATAAAACTCTTCCCGGCACTTTTTGTTGTGTCGGAAACAATGCAGAATTTGCAGGTGAAATCGCACAAATTTTAGCAGGTGAAGGAAATCCTGTTGTAGTAAGACTAAACAACGGTAACTACGCCGTTGCCGGCGCAAAATATATCAGCGATTCATTTTTTAAAGCCGCTGCACAAAAAGCGAAGCTAAAAGACAAGGTAGATGTATTTTTAGCAGAAACAGATACATGCCCGCAAAACAGATACAGCACATCTGCAATGGGCTTACATTCTCACTTTACGGGTACAATTTTAGAGGGTGCAGCAGGTGCAAAGCACTGGATTACACGACTTCATGCATATGAACCCGAAAGCGGAAAAATGTACAGGAAAGTCCTAAGCAAGCATACTGCCTTTTATGAAGAGCTTGCGCAAATTGTACCAAAGCTTAAATGGCGCGGTTTCAGGCTACCTGTCTTAACACAAACAGAGTTCCATTTTACTGATGAGTGGGATTCAGCAAAAGACAGAGTAAACGAATGGGGACACTGCGTTTTAGAAAAGCTAGGACTTCCGATGTATTTTTCAGAAGAACCCGGCGGGGTTTTATGTCTTGAAGGCGATATTGATACAAACTACACCGATGAAGAAATTATGGAATTTTTAAAGCAACCTGTCTTTATTGCATCAGATACTGCTCAAAATCTGATCGCTCGCGGATTTGGCGAATATCTCGGCGTAGATGTCAAGGATTGGAACGGAAAACCACTAAGTGGAGAACGGCTTTTTATTAACGAAAATATAACATCCTGTCAAAAAAATGCTAAAGAGCTTGTTCCTCTTTTTGACGATGTAATTGAGGACTCTTTTGTATATAACACCCTAGACAGAGTAAATTATGAAAGGTTATTTCCGGGTACTACAATTTACAAAAACAAACTCGGCGGAACCATCTTCGTTTTCTGCGGAACTCCAAAAGCAAAGCATTATTACAGAGAGGGATTTGCTTTCTTAAACTACTCAAGAAAACAGCAGATTATAAAAATGCTGGAAACTGCCGGCGAACTTTTAGTTTACTATCCCAATGACGAAGAGGTTTATATGCGTGCTGCGGATATGGATGACGGAACTATTTTTGCGGCTATATTCAATATAGGCTTTGACCCGATTGAAAAAACTGAAATTGTATCAACAAAAAAACTTACAGAAATCAAAAAGCTTATGCCTGACGGCACAAAATGTGATGTCGATTTTGAGTATAAAGACGGAAAATATATTCTTAACACATCGTGTAATACATTAGATCCATTAATTCTCTTTATGAAATAAAAAAAGCTGTGACGAAAATCGTCACAGCTTTTTTTCTTCTTATAATGTTTCGTATTTTTTAGAAGAATTGCTCTTATATGCAGCTTCTACTACCTTTTGTGATGCAATAGCATCCTCTGCTGTAATCGGAACTTCAGCTACGCCTTCTACCGCACGGCCAAACGCTTCGATTTCTTTTGTATACATATTGCCAAATTCAACATTTACTTCTAAAGGTGCAACTTCGTTTCTGTCCTGATTTGCATCATATCCTAAAGAATCATCGGTGCAGAGAACTTCAATTTCTCCGCCCTCTACCTGTGAAATTGTTCCCTGTGCAAATATGCTTCCTTTTGTTCCGTAGAACTCAATTTTACATTTTGCAGCAGCATCAGGAATATTAAAGTTTGCGTCAACATATGCAATTGCGCCGTTTTCCAGCTTCATGATAACAGCACCTGCATCTTCTACACTGTACTTAAATACCTGATTGCCTGCTAAGCCTGCAGCTTCTTTAACTTCTAAGCCTGTTATGTAACGAATTAAATCGATACAATGCACACCCATATCCATCATTGCGCCGCCGCCTGATAATTTCATTTCCTGTCTCCAGCAATTTTCCATTTCAGGATACCAGCAGGTAAGCTGAGCACGAGCAGAAACAACCTCACCGATTTTTCCGCTCTGCACGATTTCCTTCATTTTTTCGTGATATGCATGGAATCTCATCATAAAGCCAACGCCAAGCTTTACGCCTTTAGCTTTACAATAGTCTGCAATTTCTTCTGCCTCTTCTGAGGTGAGACCTACAGGCTTTTCAATCAAAATATCTTTCCCTGCATCTGCTGCAGCAATCGCCTGTTCTTTATGACAAAATACAGGAGACGCAATATAAACTGCCTGAATTTCATCAATTGCTAAAAGGTCTTCCATCTTATCAAAAGCATATTTTGCATTATATTTTTCTTTACAATTGTCAGCAGCAGCCTTATTTGCATCCATAACCGCAATAAGCTCTGCATTGTCTGCCAACATCATTCCGGGTAATGTTCTTCTGTCTGCGATACCACCGCAACCAATTACGCCCCATTTAATTTTCATAGCAATTTCCTCCAATTACTTGTTGTTTCTGTGTTTTTTCAATAATTCTATATGTTTTACGATATCATCTATGATTTCGTTACAGATTTTTTCGCCTATTTCTTTTTTAGCAAGCTCAGGAACTCCCATAACGCCAACTTTAATTTCTTCGCGTTGCTTTGCATGAGAAACTATGTATGGGTGGTCGATAACCTTTGTTTTAATTTCAAACCAGTCGCAGTCTTCTCTCATCGCTTTAGCAATAGGCTCTTCGTCTAAAATATATTCATCACGCACCTGCTCTGGAGCCCAGTAAAGCATCAAAGATGTTTCCATCATGCCTGCGTGGAAATCATGCTCAGGCTCTAACTCAAATCCGCTGAGCCATGTGGGAGAAGAATGACAACATTCCATCATAGAAACAGTAATGTTGTCTGCTCGTTTGTGATCACGGCGAAGCATCATCTGAAGACTGTTTTGAAGACATGCAATATTATCTGTTCCGCCATGTCCCATAAATATAACGATGTCTAAAAATCCCATTTTAAAGAATTCTTCACAAATTTCACACATATAAAGTCCAAAAACATTGGGGCTTACATTTACTGTGCCTATAAGCTCACCGCCTGAATAACAGTAGTTAACAGGTGGTGCAATAACTGCATCTATTCTGTCTGCACCAATTTCTAATGGTTTTACTGCGTTTAATATATCTGTAGTAAGCGGAAGATGATATCCGTGCTGTTCAACAATGCCAACAGGGATAATAACCGTTTTTGTTTTTTCGAGTGCCAGCTCCATATCGCGAACTGTCATTCTGTCCATAAAGTATGCCATAGTTATAATCTCCTTGTTTAATGAGGCATAACACATAATGTTATGCCTCATACACTTTAAAATTATTTGCCTGCTTTCATTTCTTCGATTGATTCTAATACAGCGTCTGCCATATATTCAATCTGTTCTTTGCTTAAGCCGTATAAGGGAAGATGTGTAAATCTCTTATAGAACACTTCTTCGCAGTTAGGACATGTGCGCGCGATTTCATCTGAATCGTAGCCCATTTCCTGAACAACCTTAAATCTGTATAAAGGACCGAAATGCGCAATCTGTGTAACGCCTTTTTCAGCTAACTTCTGCTTTAATACCTGAATGTCTCCACCTGCTTTTGCGGGGTCAATCTGTAAAAGATACATATGGTATGTAGGTTTGATATCAGGTGTATCCAACTGCTGAGGAATAATTGCATCACATGATGAGAATCTTTCTGTTAAATATTCTGCTGCTTCACGGCGAACTCTTACGATTTCTTCGTTACGAGCAACCTGTAAGCTTAAGCCTAAGCCCTGAATTTCTGTTGTTGATGAGTTGCCTGCAACGAAAGGCTTCTCTTTACCCGGAATAGGAGTAATGTTATAAAGCCAATCTTTGATAGGACAGCTAAAATCTAAACCTAAGAAACGAGCTCTCTTCATTTCGGGACCAAAGCCAGGAATTGTTGTTGTAACAATACCGCCTTCACCGAAAGATGTGATGTTTTTAACTTCGTGCATTGAAAATGCTGCAAAGTCACCGATTGTACCGATTTTCTTGCCTTTGTACATAGCACCAAATGCGTGTGCAGCGTCTTCTAATACTAAAATGTCATGCTTTCTTGCAAGCTCCATAATTGGATCCATATCAACAGGATAACCACCGATATGTACAGGCACAATCATCTTTGTCTTGTCTGTGATTTTGCGAGCAACATCAGCAGGGTCCATGTTGATTGTTCTGGGGTCAACATCTGCAAACACGAGCTTACAGCCGATAGCTAAAGGATAAGCCATTGTAGCTACGAATGTGATAGCGGGAACGATAACTTCGTCACCTGCTTTTAAGTTTGCGTATTTATATGCGATTTCAAAACCAGCTGTTGCGTTTGTTACGAATGTTGATGTGTCTGTACCTAAGTATTCGTTACAAGCCTGTTCTGCTTCTTCTACCTTTTTGCCTAAAGATAATTTTCCGGGAGGTGTTGCTAGTTCATCTAACTTTTTAACCTGCTCCCAAACTGCTTCTAATGCTGCATCGTATTCTTTTCCCTCGCCCTGCATTAAGAAACGAATAATTTCCATTAAATCGTGAACATTGTAGTTTTCACCTACAGCTGCCCATGGTACCTTTGTGGCACCTGTGTTGTACCTGAAGTCTGAAGTCTGCTTTGCCATTTTCATTTCCTCCTTAAAATTCTGGTTCATATTTTTGAATAAATTCTTCCCAATATATTTCGCGAATTTCAATATCTTTTATTTTGAGCTTGGTGCAGTAAGCCGAAAATCCTACATGACCGCCTGTAATCGGCATCGGATCAATAAGCTCGGATATTAAAACATCATCGACTACCATAAATGTATGACCTGCTATGCTGCCTGCTGTCATACGAACCTCTGTTCCGGGTTCATACCTGTATAAAGAAGTTGTGGAATAGAGATTTGAGCCATAACCGATATTTCTTTCAATACCGCTTTTATGCTCATACCACCCGTTAAGCCCACAAACATACGAATCTCCCAAATAATCTGTGGTGTCGTCCCAGTTTGCGCAAAAAACTGCGTTTAAGTCACGCGTTGCAGGAGGGACTGCCCCTATTGTAAAGCTGAACATAACATCTTTTGTAAAGCTTTCCTTAGAAAAAAGAATTCCTCCGAAGTTCCCCTGCTCTTCACCGATTAAATATCCGTTTTCATATCCCCAAGTTCCCGATTTGGGCTCCCAGAAATTCCGCCAGTTTTCATCGGGCTTATATGTAAAGATTACAGGAGATTTTTCTGCTATAATTTTTTTGCCTAAGAGTAATATGTCCTTCATGTTATTCTCCCTTTTTGGAAAATTTTTGCGAACATAATAATTATAGCATTTCATAGGTCAAAAGTCAATAGATTAAGGGGAATTGTTGACATTTTTTGTTGCCGGTGCTATAATATTTTTAAATTGTTTTGCACTATAATAATTATGTTAAGGAGGCATTATTATGGAGCACAATCTTTCACAAAGAGAGGTTTTGGATGTTGTTACCGATATCGGTTATTACATTTTGCGTTACGGCGGCGAAATAAGCCGTGCAGAAGACACCGTTCGCCGTATAGGTGCAGCATACAGCATGGATGAAGTTCATGTTTTTGCTATTGCAACATCTATAATCATAACTGTAGAAAAAAGCGGGAAATCGCTTACCAAAACACGAAGAATTACAGAACCCGTCACAAATCTTGACAAGGTTGACCGCTACAATGCGCTTTCAAGAAAAATCTGCGAGACTCTACCCGGATACGATGCTATTTTAGAAGACATCAAAAAAATAGAATCTCGTCCTACATATCCCGATTGGGTAATGGTTTTGGGCTGCGCTTTAATCGGTGGCTCATTTGCTGTTTTTTTCGGAGGTTCTTTTTGTGAGTTGTTAACAGGTCTTATTGTGGGAGCATTGGTTAAAATCGTTCTTTTATTTGTCGATGCCCTACACGCTCCTCCTTTTTTTGAAAATGTTGCCGGAGCTGCAACTGCCGTTTCTTTAATTAAGCTTGCAACATTTGTTTTTCCCGAATTGAATATTTTCGCCACAACAATCGGTGTTTTGATGATTTTGGTGCCTGGTGTGCTGCTTACAAATTGCATACGCGATTTCGTAGCAACGGACTATTCTGCCGGTACAGCAAAAATTATAGAAGTTCTTATTATCGCTGCGGCTATTTCTTTGGGCGTGGGCGTATCTTTATTCTGGAGGTAATTGTATGCTTTTAGATTTTATTTTACCTTGTACCGCTTCGTTTTTTGCAAGTATGGCTTTTGCTTTGATTTATAATATACGCGGGAAAAATTTGTTTTTGTCTTCATTGTGCGGAGCTTTCGGGTGGGCAGCATATCTTATATGTGATTCTTTTGCAGACTCTGCCGTAATCCCGTACCTTTTGTCCGGAATGGCAATCGCACTTTTTTCTGAAATTGCAGCATATATTTTTCGCTCACCGGTAACAGTATATCTTATGCCCGGATTCATTCCGCTGGTTCCGGGCGGCTCGGTATATCTGGCTGTTGAATCGTGTCTATACGGAGACATCGCAGGATTTGCATCAGGTATAGTCACCACGCTAAAAATAGGCGGTGCAATTACTTTAGGGCTTATATTTATGTCCTCAATTTTCAGGCTGTTGCGTGCCGCATTAAAAGAAACAAAAAAAAGAAAAGGCTCTTTTTAAAGAGCCTTTTTAATATATATTAAGTTTAATTATTTTACTTTTATAACTCTATATATATTTTAATTTTTTTACGCTTTATTTTGCGTACTCTACTGTTCGTGTTTCGCGGATTACATTTACTTTTATCTGACCGGGATATTCCATTTCTTCCTCAATCTTTTTCACGATGTCACGAGCAATGAGTGTCATACTTTCGTCCTTAACATCATCAGGACAAACCATAATTCTTACCTCTCTACCCGCCTGGATAGCGAAGGATTTTTCTACTCCGTCAAAGGAGTTTGCAATTTCTTCAAGTTTTTCCAAACGCTTTATGTAGGATTCAATATTCTCTCTTCTTGCTCCCGGACGAGCTGCTGAAATAGCATCTGCCGCCTGAACGATTGATGCAATAATTGTTGTTGCTTCAACATCGCCATGATGAGCCATAATTGCGTGGATAATATCTTTACTTTCTTTGTACTTTTTAGCAAGGTCTGCACCAATTGTTACATGTGAACCCTCAATTTCATGGTCCGCCGCTTTTCCTAAGTCATGCAATAAACCTGCACGCTTTGCTGTTGTAACATCTACTCCGAGCTCACCTGCAATAATTCCTGAAATATGAGCTACCTCAATTGAATGCTTTAAAACATTCTGTCCGTAGCTTGTTCTGAATTTAAGCTTACCTAAAAGCTTAATAATTTCCGGATGTAAACCGTGTACGCCTGTTTCAAAGGCTGCGTTTTCACCCTCTTGTTTTACCTGAGCCTCAACTTCTTTTTTCGCCTTTTCGTAGGTTTCTTCAATTCTTGCCGGATGAATTCTTCCGTCAACAATGAGTTTTTCCAATGTCTGTCTTGCTGTTTCTCGGCGAACAGGATCAAATCCTGAAAGAATAACAGCTTCAGGTGTGTCATCAATGATTAAATCGATGCCTGTTAATGTTTCTAAGGTTCTTATGTTTCTGCCTTCACGGCCTATTATTCTTCCCTTCATTTCTTCATTGGGAAGATTTACTACCGTTACAACCACTTCTGCAACATGGTCTGCAGCGCATCTTTGAATTGCACCTGCAATGATGTTTTTAGCAGTTTTATCAGCATTTTCTTTTGCCTGAGTTTCTATTTCCTTCACCATCACAGCGGCTTCGGCTTTAACTTCACTTTCTAACTTCTCAAGCAAATATTGTTTTGCTTCTTCTTTCGACAAGCCCGATAAACTTTCAAGCATTGCAAGTTCTTTTTCTTTGATGTTGTTTAGTTCCTCGCGGATAACATCAAGCTCTTTATCACGCTTTAAAACAGCTTCTTCGCGTTTTTCTAACGCCTCATGCTTTTTGTCGAGATTTTCTTCCTTTTGCTGAATACGATGTTCCTGTCTTGAAATCTCATTGCGTCTTTCTTTTATTTCTTTTTCAAGTTCTTGTCTTTCTTTGTGGTTCTCTTCTTTTGCGGCAAGTATGGCTTCTCGCTTTTTGCTTTCGCCTTCTTTTTTGGCTTCTTCAATAATCTTAATTGCTTCAGATTTTGCCGAGCCTATTTCTGCCTGCTCTTTTTTCTTCCTCGAAGAATAACCCGTTTTAAAAGAAATAACAGACGCAACAATAATCAAAACGAGGCCTACCGCACCCGTTATGATTAATTCCATCTCCGTGCTTCCTCCTTCTTTTAGTATTTTGAGAAAAATAAACCATAAATAATCGTATTACTCTATATAAGCATACTTATTCCTACTATAATATAATAATACTCTTTTATTATACCTTTTTTTTATTTGCTTGTCAAATTTTTTTAACCCTTTTTTGTGCTCCGAAAAGTGCATGGTTGACGGATTTTTAATTTTGTTATATAATTGTAACATACGGGAGGTGTGAATTTTGTTGGTAAAATTGTCCAAAGGCGCAAAAACTGTAATTGATGCCCTTTTAAAAGAGGGCTTTTCTGCTTATGCCGTAGGGGGAGCTGTAAGAGATTCCTTGATTGGTCATACCCCTCAGGATTTTGATGTTACCACCAACGCTACTCCTTATCAGGTAAAGGAGCTTTTTAATAAAACCTTCGACACGGGAATAAAGCATGGTACTATCACTGTTTTAATAGAAGAAGAGCCTGTTGAAGTAACAACTTTTCGTTCAGAAGGGAAATATATTGACAACAGAAAGCCAGAAAGCGTTACTTTAGTAAACGATGTAAAAGAAGATTTATCCCGCCGCGACTTTACAATAAATGCCCTTTGTTATAACGAACAAGAGGGTTTGATTGATTTGTTCGGAGGACAAGAAGATTTAAAAAGTAAAACAATCCGTGCAATCGGATGTCCTGAAGAAAGATTTAAAGAAGATGCTTTAAGGATTTTAAGAGCTGTCCGTTTTTCCGCGCAGCTAGGCTTTTTGATAGAGGAAAAAACCAAAATCGCCATTTCTTCATGTGCGGATTTAGTCAAAAACCTGAGTAAAGAGCGCATTTTATCAGAGCTTGATAAAATAATTATGTCGGACAGTCCCGAACATATTAAAATGCTTGATGAACTGGGCGTGTTAAAACATATAATGCCCGAAATGTGCCTTTGTTTTAAACAGGCACAAAACACGCGCTGGCACATTTACGATGTAGGTACTCACAGTATTAATGTTATAAAAAATTCTCCTAAAGTGATATATCTGCGCTACGCTGCCTTGATGCACGACTGGGGAAAACCTTACTGTTTAGGGAAAAATGATTTGGGAGAGGATACTTTCCGAAATCATGCAAAGGTTTCGTTAGAATTAGCGGAAAAGTTTATGGAAATCTATAAATTTTCAAACGAAAGAAAAGATAAAATTCTAAGACTTGTAAAATTTCACGATTTAGAAATTATTCCTGAAAAAAAATATATAAAAAGAGCGATAAATAAAGTAGGAGACGATATTTTTGGCGACCTCATTTTTTTAAAGCGAGCTGATTGTCTTTCACAGAATCTAGAATTAACCGCCCAAAGACTTCCCTATATAGATACACTTTTTGAGCTATATAAAGAAATAAAAGAAAATAAAGAGGAACTTTCCCTTCGTGATTTAAAAATAAACGGAAACGATTTAAAAGCGTTAGGTTTTCGCGGGAAAAAAATAGGAGAAATTTTAAACTTTTTGTTAGAACATGTTTTTGATAGTCCTTGCGACAACAAAAAAGAAAAGCTTTTAGAAATAGTTTCCAAAAGCTTTAAAAGTTAAGACATTATATATTTTGTAACATCAGCAGGAAAGTAAGCTATGTCCTTACATCCTGCTGTTTTTAATTCTTCTTCGTCTCCGTAGCCGTACAGCACTCCCAAAACAGAAATCCCATTCTTTTTGGCGCCGACAACATCGTTTTCCCTGTCTCCGACCATTAAAATTCTTTCTTTTTCAAAATTGTTAGAATCAATTGTGTCTTTTATTACGGCACTCTTTGTCCTTTTTGACTCATCAAAAGACGCTCCGTTTAAAACATCAAAATATTTTAACAAATCTGCCTTTTTTAAAATCTTTTTTGCATATAAAAGAGGTTTTGCTGTCGCAAGGCATATAATAAATCCGGCATCTTTTAATGTTTTTAACATTTCTTCAACACCATCATATACCAAAAATTTTTCTATCGCATTATTACCGCTGTAATTTTCACGGTATTTTTCTACCGCCTTGTTTGCTTTTTCATCATCAAAATCATAATACTTAAAAAAAGCATCATATAGCGGTGGACCGATAAACTTATTTAGCATTTCTTCGTCGTTTTCATCAATACCGAAATACGAAAGTGCATATTTTACAGACGCCTTAATGCCCGGTGCAGAATCTACTATTGTACCATCAAGGTCAAAAAATATAATATCCTTTTTTCCCAAAAAAATCACCTTCTTAAAAAAACAGTGACAAAAAGGCACCGTAAACGGTGCCTTTTCTTTATTTTTAGTTTAACTTATAATCTTTTAGATATTCCTTTGTATTTTCTACCATTTCATCAAACAGCTTTCTTGCGTCTTCAATACCGCATGTTACAAGCGGATCGTTGGCAAACGCAATAAATATCTTTTCAATATCCCTGTTTGATATTGCATCAAAAACAAGCTCCTGCTCTGCGCACGCTCTTGCAACAAGAGGATATATTTCCTTTGGAATTTCTCCTGCAAATACAGGTGTTACACTGTCTGAACGGAATACTGCATTACTTTCAACAACTGCTCCAAGCGGAAGATTTGGAATCTGTCCGTAGTTTGGAATATTTACATTTGTAACAAGGTCAGAAAGGCCTAATAACGCTCTCATCTGATTTACGCCTTCTTCTCCTGTGTTTTTGATTTCAATCTTCACTTCGCCGGAAATCATCTTTTT
Source organism: Congzhengia sp. (assembly GCA_045537995.1). Lineage (GTDB taxonomy): Bacteria > Bacillota > Clostridia > UBA1381 > UBA9506 > Congzhengia. The sequence goes on from JAZSQN010000135.1 coordinate 11,080, forward strand.
GCCTTTTGCCTGTCTATCTTTTAAATCCTGTTTTCTCCAAGCAACTGAAGTAAGAGCAAAATGCATATCTTTTACTCTTTCAGGATTTTCTAAATACCACTTTCCTTCACAGAATTCAGCTAAATGTCTGTCTCCTGCCGCTGCTATGTAACCAAACTTGTTAAACAAATCAATTTTTACCTTTTCTTCACTTTCGAAGCAGTTGTTTAACCAGTTGCTGTCAACAGGACCATCGCCTTTATAACCGTCTATATACTTTTTACAGAATTCTCTGTAATAAGGAACAAGGTCATGATTTCTGTATTTTGCGCTTGTTAACCATGTGAAATGATTAACTGCAACAGGATTAACCTTGATTTCTTCTCTTCCTACTTCTTCTCCAAATACTTCTTTAATCATTGCTGCTATGAATTTCTGTGTGCCAAATACTTCGTGACAGCAGCCAAAAGCCTTAATTTCTGGGAAAGCTCTATATAATGCTTTAACACAAAGTGTCATTGGATTAGTGTAGTTTATTACCCATGCATTAGGACAGTATTTCTTTATATCTTTAGCAAATCCTTCATATATCGGAATTGTTCTCATTGCACGAACAATACCTCCGGGACCTGCTGTATCGCCTACAGACTGATATATTCCGTATTTTTCAGGTGTATGTACATCAGATTCCAT
>JAZSQN010000169.1:0-4065 GCA_045537995.1 Congzhengia sp.
TTAAAATGATTTTTAAGGAAATCATGGAATAAAAGGAAAAACAGTGAAAAGTCAGGAAAGGTGATTTTTATGATTAGGCGAAAAACAAAACCTGTTAAAATAGGCAATATTTGCATAGGAGGAGAGTATCCTGTTTCAATTCAATCAATGCTTAACTCTAAAAACGGAGATATTGATGCAGCTCTAAAGCAGACATTGAGTTTAAAAGAAGCAGGATGTGATATTGTTCGCCTGGCTGTAACTGACAATGAGAGTCAAAAGGTTATTAAGACATTAAAAAAAGAAATTGATATTCCATTAGTTGCTGATATTCAGTTTGATTATAAGATGGCAATTCTTGCTATAGAAAACGGGATTGATAAGGTCAGATTAAATCCCGGAAATATAGGTAACGAAAGAAGAGTAAAGGAAGTAGTTGCAGCGGCTGCTGAAAGAAAAATACCTATAAGGGTTGGTGTAAATACCGGTTCTGTTTCTTTAGACATTGCAAAAAAATACGGAAGACACAGTGCTCAGGGTTTAGTTTATGAGGCGACAAGACATATTGATATTTTAGAAAGAAACAATTTTGATGATATTGTTGTTTCGTTAAAAGCATCTGATGTTAAAACCATGATAGAAGCCTACAGGCTGATGGCTGACAAATGTAATTATCCACTTCATTTAGGAGTTACAGAGGCTGGTACTGCTTATTCAGGAACAATTAAGTCTGCTGTCGGTATAGGAACTCTTTTAGCAGAAGGGATAGGCGATACCATAAGAGTTTCATTGACGGAAAACCCCACAGAAGAAATTCGTGTTGCCAAAGAAATTTTAAAGTCTTTAGGACTAAAAGAAGGCGGTCCCAGACTGATTTCTTGTCCGACATGTTCAAGGTGTTCTATTAATCTTATTGATATCGCCTCAGAAGTTGAAAAAAGGCTTATAAAATTAAACAAAAATGTCACCGTTGCGGTTATGGGATGTGTTGTAAACGGTCCGGGAGAAGCAAGCAGTGCAGATATTGGTATAACTGGAGCTAATGGCGAAGGATTGATTTTTAAGGACGGTAAAGTAATTAAAAAGGTTAATGAAGAAAACATAGTTGACGAGTTGTTCGATGAAATTGATAGGTTATTCTAAGGAGAAAAAATATGTCTGATTTATTGGCTGAGTTAGCGGGTAAAGAGTTTGCAGCCCGATATGATAATATAGAAATAACAGGGTGCAAGATTAAAAAAGAAGATATGTCGATGAGTGTAGATGTTTCATCTTACGCTTTCCCTTGTGCGCTTAATTTTGCTGAATTAAAAAACAATATAAGAAAAAAGTTTGGTGTTTCAAGAATCAATTTCTGTGTAAAGTATAAAAACTTTACATTAACAACAGAAAACGAAACTGCATTTTATGAAAATGTCAGAGAGTATATTTGCAACATAAAGCCGCATCTTTTAAATATACTTACAGGAAGCAACACAGTTATTGAAAACGGCATAATGACAATTTTTCTTCTTTTTGGAAATGAAATTGAACTGCTTCGTGACAATATAGATAACTTAATTAAAGATTACATTGAAAAAAGTTTTTCTATAAAACTCGATGTAAAATTTGAACAGAAAAATAAAAAAGATACAGAACTTTTGGAGGAAATAGAAGAAGCAAGTAAAATTTTAGCTTCTGATTTTGTCGTAAAAACAGAAGAAACGGTACCGGTAAAGAAAAAAGAGCAAATAAAAAAAGAAGAGAACGACGATGAAAAAGATAAAAACCTTTTAATTGGCAAGGATTTTTCTGGTGAGATTACTCCTTTATCAGACATTACAGAGTATAGCGGAAAAGTAATAGTGTCAGGTAAAATAGTTGCGGTTGAAACAAGAGAAACAAGAAACGGTAATCATATATTATCAGTTTATATTACAGATAATTCTTTTTCAATTACTTGTAAATGTTTTGTAAAACCAGAAAAGATTAACGATATATTATCTGCAATTAAAAGTGCAAAAGCAGTATCTGTAAAAGGAGATACAGTTTATGATCAATATGAACACGAAGTTACAATTAAAATTAATAATTTAAAAATTTTAGATATTGCCGAAAGGGAAGACACCTCCCCTAAAAAGCGTGTAGAGCTTCATGCACACACGGTTATGTCAGCGATGGATTCTGTTGCAAAGACTGATGAACTTATAAAAACAGCAGCAAAATGGGGTCACAAAGCTATTGCTATAACAGATCACGGTGTTGTTCAGGCTTATCCCGATGCTTTTTCTGCAGGTGAAAAACATGGTATTAAGATAATCTACGGTATGGAAGGTTATCTGATGGGTGAAGAGACGAAAATTGTATACAACGAAAGCTCTATGAATATTGATGGTGATTTTGTTGTGTTTGACATTGAGACAACTGGTTTAAAGGCAAAATTTCATGAAATTATTGAGCTTGCAGGCGTGAAAGTAAGCGGTGGAAAAATTATTGGAAGATTTTCTGAATTTGTAAAGCCACAAAGGCCTATCGAAAAGCATATAACTGAACTTACAAGAATCACAAATGAAATGGTAGACAATGCAGATACGGTTGAAAATGTATTGAAACGGTTTACAGAATTTGCAAAAGGTGCTGTTTTGGTTGCTCATAATGCGGGTTTTGATGTAGGTTTTTTGAAAAGATATGCAGAAAAATATTCAATAAAGTTTGATTTTTGTTATATAGATACGCTGGCTTTAAGCCGAAAGCTTGTAACAAACATAAAGCGCCACAGACTAGACCGAGTTGCAAAAGCATTAGGCATCAGTTTTGAAGGACACCATAGGGCGATAAATGATGCTGAAGTGACTGCTAAGATATTTATGGTATTTTCAGAGACATTAAAAAGAAAAGGTATAAGCAATGTTTCAGACATAAATAATGAGCTTGTTGATGAAAATGTTAGAAAATACACAGACCTTCATCATATTATACTGTTAGTTAAAAATATGACAGGACTCAAAAATTTATATAAACTGGTATCAACTTCTCATATTGATAATTTTTACAGAAAACCAAGAATATCAAAAAAGGAGTTGGAAGCGCACAGAGAAGGTATCATTCTCGGGAGTGCGTGTGAAGCTGGTGAGCTTTACAATGCTGTTTTATCTGGAAAACCAGAAAAAGAAGTTGAGAATATAGCTGAATTTTATGATTATTTAGAAATACAACCGCTTCGTAACAACGAATTTATGCTAAGAGATAATACTGTTTCCTCATTTGAAGATTTGAAAACTGTTAATAAGGAAATCGTTATGCTTGGCGAAAAACTTAAAAAACCTGTTGTTGCCACATGCGATGTTCACTTTATTAATCCTGAGGATGCTGTCTTTCGTGAAGTTCTTATGGTAAGCCAGGAGTATGATGATGCGGAATTTCAACCTCCGCTATATTTGCGTACAACCGATGAGATGCTTGACGAATTTTCATATCTTGGTAAAGAAAAGGCATATGAAATTGTAGTAGAAAATACAAATAAAATAGCTGATTTAATAGAAGAAGTTCGTCCTATTCCAAAGGATACATATCCTCCTGAAATGCCGGGAGCAACTGAAGACATACAAAGAATGTCTAACGAAAAGGCTCATGAAATTTATGGCGAGAATCTACCCGAAATAGTTAAGCAGAGAATGGAAAAAGAGCTTGCGCCGATTATTAAATACGGGTTTTCGGTTATGTATATGATAGCTCAAAAATTGGTTACAAAATCTCTAAGTGATGGATACTTAGTTGGTTCAAGGGGCTCTGTGGGTTCTTCGTTTATAGCTTATTTGATAGGTATAACAGAAATAAATTCATTGCCTCCTCATTATATTTGTCCTAATTGTAAAAATGTTGAATTTATCACCGATGGTTCGGTAAGTTGCGGTGCGGATTTAATGGACAAAGATTGTCCTGTTTGTGCCCACAAATATAAAAAAGAAGGCTATGATATTCCTTTTGAAACCTTTCTTGGTTTTGATGGTGATAAAGAGCCCGATATAGACTTAAACTTTTCCGGTGAATATCAAAGCGTAGCCCACAAATATACAGAGGAGTTATTTGGTGAAGGCAATGTATTTC
>JAZSQN010000154.1:0-5158 GCA_045537995.1 Congzhengia sp.
CTTTTATAGTGTTTGTTGTTTTTAACACCAACGCTTTTAAAATCAGGAACTGCAATAAAGTACTGCCATACTTTGTCGGCAAGACCGCTTTTTGCAAATTCTTCACGCAAAATTGCATCAGCCTCGCGAAGTGCATGTAGTCTGTCGCGGGTAATAGCTCCAAGACAACGAACTCCCAATCCGGGTCCTGGAAATGGCTGACGGTAAACCATTTCATCGGGAAGACCTAATGCGGAACCTACTGCACGAACTTCGTCTTTATAAAGAAGTTTTACAGGTTCAACAAGTTCCATTTCCATATCTTCAGGAAGACCGCCAACATTATGATGAGCTTTTACGCCGTTACTTTCTAAGATATCGGGGTAGATTGTGCCTTGAGCTAAAAATTTAATATCTGAAAGCTTTGCAGCTTCTTCGTCAAAAACTTTAATAAATTCTGCGCCTATAATTTTTCTTTTCTTTTCGGGTTCAGCTACGCCTGCCAAAAGGTCTAAGAATCGGTCTGTTGCATCAACATAGATAAGGTTTGCATCGAGTCCGTTTTTAAAGACCTCAATAACCTGTTCGCTTTCACCTTTTCTCATAAGTCCGTGATTTACATGTACGCAAACTAATTGTTTGCCGATTGCCTTAATTAAAAGTGCTGCAACGACTGACGAATCAACACCGCCTGAAAGTGCTAGTAGGACTTTTTTATCTCCTACTTGTGCTTTTATTTCTGCGATTTGTTCTTCGATAAAAGCATCAGCCAGTGCTTTTGTAGTTATACGCTCCATTGTTTCGGGACGCTTGATAATTTCCATAAATCTATCCTCCAATTCATTTGTATATAAATTTTAATTACTCAAAAAGTGGTGTGGAGAAATATCTCTCTGCCGTATCGGGCAAAACAGTTACTACAGTTTTGCCTTTTCCTAATTTTTTTGCGAGTTTAATAGCGGCAGCGACATTTGTTCCTGAAGAAATTCCGCACATAATGCCTTCTTTTGACGCTAATTCTTTTGAAGTATGTATAGCTTCTTCATCAGTGATAATACATATATCGTCATAGATTTTGCAGTTTAAAATTTCAGGGATTATACCGTCTCCGATACCCATTTGTATATGAGTTCCGATAGAGCCGCCTGATAAAATTGCTGCATCTTCAGGCTCAACTGCCCAGATAGTCATATCAGGATTTTTTTCTTTTAATGTTTCGCCAATGCCTGTAATAGTACCTCCTGTACCTATTCCGGAACAAAAACCGTGAATAGGGCCGTTGACCGCATCTAAAATTTCCTTAGCCGTTTGTTTTCTTTGTATATCGGGATTTGCAGGATTTTCAAACTGCTGAGGCACAAATACATTAGGATTTTCAGCTTTCATTTTAAGTGCCAAATTCAAACACTCTTCAATGCATGCACCTATATTTCCGGCGTCGTGTACTAAAAGGACTTCGGCACCGTAATGTTTAACGAGTTTTCTTCTTTCTTCGCTTACAGAATCAGGCATAATAATTTTCGTTTTATAGCCTCTTACCGCACCGACTAAAGCAAGACCTATTCCCTGATTTCCGCTTGTAGGTTCTACAATTATGGATTCGGGCGAAAGAAGACCTTTGCTCTCGGCATCTAAAATCATATTGTAAGCTGTTCTTGTTTTTATTGAACCTCCGACATTTAATCCTTCAAACTTTACTAAGATATCGGCACTGTCAGAGTCAACAATGTGATTTAGTTTTATCAAAGGAGTATTTCCCATTGCTTCTAAAATATTATTATATACCACAAAATCATTCCTTATATACTTTTTAATACAAAACATTATATTCCAAAATCGCAATAAAATCAACAAAAAAAATTAATATTTATAGCTTTTTTCTAAAAAAAATTAAATATATATTTTCGCTTTTATGGAATAAAAAGAAAATATGGGCGCAATAATATTTGTGAATATTCTTTTTGGGGGAATTAAAGTGTGCGAATTTGTATATAGAATCAAAGATGAAATAGGCATTCATGCCCGTCCTGCAGGGGCAATTGTAAAAATAGCAAAAGATGCAAAAAGCGATGTAACTATGGAGTGTCGCGGAAAAACTGCAGATTTGAAAAAGATTTTTTCTTTGATGTCTTTATCTGTAAAATGTAATGATGAGGTCACAGTAAAGGTAAGTGGTGAAGATGAAAAAGCAGTCTGTGATAATTTAAAAAGGTACTTAACAGAAAATTTATAGACCTCACGGAGGAGAGCAGATGGAAATTTTACAAGGAACGAAAGCATCGAGAGGTGTGGCATTAGGACAGATAAAAATCTTACGGGAAAACGACAAACCTGTAAGAAGATATCATGTTGAAAGTGTAGCTGATGAGATTTTAAGATTTAAAAATTCCGTAGAAAAAACCAAAGAAAATCTTAAATCTCTTTATGAAAAGACTCTTAAAAGTGCAACGGAAAAAGAAGCTGAAATTTTTGAAATTCATACTATGATGATTGAAGACGGAAGCTTAACAGATTGCTGCGAAAGTATAATTTTTGAGCAAGGCGTAAATGCAGAATTTGCTATTGAAAAAGCAGCGGAAATATTTTCTTCGACACTTATGGAAACAAATGATGATTATATGATGGCAAGAACTGCTGATGTAGAGGATATAAAAAATGGTATTTTAGCCTCTTTGGCAGGAAAAAAAGAAAAAGTCGATTTAAAAGAAAGGACCGTTATTTTTGCCTGTGATTTGACGCCGAGTCAAACCATTAATCTTGATAAAAGTAAAATTGCCGCTTTCGTAACAGAGAAGGGTTCTAAAAACTCACATGCAGCGATTTTGGCGCGTTCTATGAATATTCCTTCTGTTATTGGCTGTAAAGGGTGTATAGATAAGGCTGAAGATGGTGATATGTGCGCGGTTGATGCCGAAGAAGGAAAGGTGTATATAGTGCCTGATGAGAGCACAATGGAAAAAATTCTTATTAAAAAGAAGGAAATAGAAAATATACACGAAAGACTTAGTGCGTTAAAAGGAAAAGAAAGTATAACAAAATCAGGTCGCAAAGTAAAACTTTATGCAAATATTGGAGGAGAAGAGGATTTAGACGAGGTTGAGGTTAATGATGCTGAAGGAATAGGGCTTTTCAGAAGTGAATTTTTGTATATCGGAAAAGAAAAGCTCCCCGATGAGGAAACACAATTTTTGGCATATAAGAAAGTTTTGTCTAAAATGAATGGCAAAGAAACAATAATACGAACATTAGATATTGGTGCAGATAAACAAGCAGAATGTCTAAATCTTGAAAAAGAAGAAAATCCTGCGCTTGGTTATCGCGCAATAAGGATTTGTCTTGAAAATGTTGATCTTTTTAAAACACAGCTTCGTGCGCTTTATCGTGCTTCTGTATTCGGAAATTTAGCGATTATGTTTCCAATGATAACATCAAAGGATGAGGTTGAAAGAGCGAAAGAAATAGCAAAAGAAGTGAAAGAAGAATTAAAATCCGAAGAGAAGGCATTTGACGAAAATGTAAAGCTCGGCATAATGATTGAAACACCGGCAGCAGCCCTTATTTCAGATGAGCTCGCTCCTTTGGTGGATTTTTTCAGTATAGGGACAAACGATTTGGTACAGTACACATTAGCGTGCGACAGGCAAAATGACAAAATAGCGGAAGTATATAATCCGAATCATCTTGCAGTTATAAAGTTAATTAAAATGACATGTGAAAATGCCCATAAAGCAGGTATATGGGTAGGGATTTGCGGTGAATTGGCAGCGGATGTAGATATAACTGAGACTCTTCTATCCTTAGGAGCGGACGAACTTTCAGTTTCACCGCCGTATGTTTTGGCGGTGAGGGAAAGTATAATAAACAGCATATAAGAGGAGAAAAATATGTTTGAATTTAAAAAAAGACAAAAAGAAATGGCGGTATATTCGCCAATGGATGGAATTTCTATAAAGCTTTCTGATGTGCCCGATGAAGCATTTTCTGAGAGAATATTAGGTGATGGCGCAGCAGTTATTCCAAAAAACGGCAATGTATATAGCCCTGTAGATGGGGAAATAATTGACATTACAGATTCAAAACACGCATTTTGCATAACAACAAACGAAGGAACAGAAGTGCTTTTGCATATTGGTATTGACACGGTAAATTTAAAGGGTGAAGGATTTAATTTAAAGATTGTATCAGGAGATAAAGTTAAGGCAGGTTCAAAAATTGCCGAAATTGATTTGGAATTTTTAAAGAAAAACAATATAAGACTAGAGACTCCTGTCATACTAACAGAAGCAGAAAATTACAAAATAACACAGGTGCATGAAGGCGAGGTTACGGGGGGTCGTGATGTACTGTTTTTATATAAGAAAATTTAAGGAGTGATATTATGGGTAAATCAAAAGACGGAGGAGTTTTCGGAGTACTCCAAAGAGTAGGACGCTCATTTATGTTCCCCATTGCTTTACTGCCTGTAGCAGGCTTGCTTTTGGGAATTGGTTCGTCATTTTCAAACGCTGCAACAATTGATGCATATAATTTGGGCTGGTTATTAGGGGAAGGTACGATTTTAAACGGTATCTTATCTGTAATGTCTGCGACAGGCAATGTAATATTTGCCAATTTGCCACTGATTTTTGCTATGGGTGTAGCACTCGGTATGGCAAAACAGGAAAAAGAAATTGCAACACTTTCTGCAGCAGTTGCGTTTTTAGTAATGCACACAACTATTTCTATACTTTTGAAAGTTACAGGAAAAGTGGACATGCTAGAAGAAGGTGCATTAGGTAATGTGCTGGGAATACCGTCTTTAGAAATGGGTGTATTTGGAGGTATTATAGTAGGCTTAGGTGTAGCCTGGCTTCACAACAGATTTTACAAAATCGAACTTCCGATGGCATTATCATTTTTTGGAGGTACAAGATTTATTCCGATTATTTCAACGCTTGCATATATTTTAGTCGGAGCAATAATGTACTTTGTATGGCCTTTGGTACAAACAGGTATACACGCTTTGGGAAATCTGGTGACAAAAAGCGGATATGCAGGTACATGGATATACGGAATTATAGAACGCGCATTAATACCTTTTGGTCTGCATCATGTATTTTATCTTCCGTTCTGGCAAACAGGGCTTGGCGGAACAATGATTATAGACGGTGTGCGTGTAGCAGGAGCACAAAATATCTTT
>JAZSQN010000015.1:0-2466 GCA_045537995.1 Congzhengia sp.
TATCATAATAAGTCTAAACAAATATTAAAACAGTGTAAAATTTGCATTTTTTCTATTTACACATTTACAAATTTCCTATATAATTAATGTATAAAATTATAGGAGTGTATCATTTTGATTAGAAATTTTGCATATACAGGTTTTAACTTACAAAGTATCATTTTTATGTTTATAAAGCTTTTTGTAGTTTTATTGGCAATAAGTTTTCACGAGCTTTCTCATGGATTTGCTGCATATAAACTCGGTGACCCTACAGCAAAATATGATGGCAGGCTTTCCTTAAATCCTTTGCGACATATCGACCCTTTTGGCGCATTGTGTATGTTTTTCTTTGGTTTCGGTTGGGCAAAGCCTGTAATGGTAAACCCCAACTACTTTAAGAATTTAAAAAGAGATACTATGCTCGTTTCTTTAGCAGGACCGTTGTCTAACTTTTTCCTAGCATATATAGGTATGTTTGGATTTTTGTATTTATGTCAGATTTTTCCTAATGCTTATATAGAATATTTCTTTATCATGTTTATTTTTTGCAACATAGGACTCGGGGTGTTTAATCTTATCCCAATACCGCCTTTAGACGGTTCTAAGATTTTTTTATCTTTATTGCCGAAAAAAATATATTACGAAATCATGCGCTATGAGCGTTTTGGATTTATAGTGTTAATTGCTGCTTTGTATTTAGGTGTCCTAGACCCTGTTCTTGATTTCTTTACAAACGCAATATTTACACTTCTGCACTTTGCGGCAGGAGGTGGTTTTTAATGCAACAGTTAGAAATAGCAGAAGAAAACCGTCACGCAGTAAAACTTGATGTGTTTGAAGGACCACTTGAACTTCTTTTGCACCTTCTAAAAAAGAACAAAGTAAGTATATATGATATACCAATCATAAGCATCACAGAACAGTATTTTGATTATATGAATACTTTAAAAGAATTTGATATTGAGTATTCGAGCGAGTTTGTTGTTATCGCAGCAGAACTTTTATACATAAAATCAAAAATGCTCCTTCCCAAACATGAAAATTCGGAAGAGGACGACCCCAGAGCAGATCTAGCAAGGAGATTGGCAGACTATCAGCGAATGAAGGCTGTTTCAGAAGTCTTAAAAGAAAAAGAATTTTCAGATTACTACAATTTTTATAAAGAACCCGATGTACTGCCAAAACGCGATGCAGATTACTCCGACCAGAGCTTTGAAATAGATGTGCTTTTTAACGCTTTTTTAGCCGTGCTCGACAAAAGTGAACGAAAATCTCCTCCCCCAAAGAGTGCATTTGGCGGTGTCGTTGGCAGAGAAACGGTTTCTGTTAAGTCACGGGCAGACTTTATCAGAAAAAAACTGAATTCGAAGAAAAAAGTATCTTTTTCTTCCCTTTTCGATGACGATACTTCAAGGCAATCCATCATTGCTACTTTTCTCGCTCTTTTGGAAATGATTAAATTAGAACTTATAAAGACAAAAATTTCCGGCAATGATATATATTTAGAAAAACTTAAGGACGGTGAAATTGTAGATGAATATTGATGCCGTAATTGAAAGTTTGTTATTTGTATCCGGCGATGGAATTACACTTTCTTATATTGCAGAAATTCTGGAAATTTCCGAAGCTGAAGTTCGAAAATATGTGGACAAGCTCAAGGCTTTTTATAAGCAAAATAGTCGTGGTATTGAAATAGTTGAATATGACGGTTATGTACAGCTTAAAACTCCAGAAGAGAATTTTTTGTATGTTACAAAGCTTGCTGAGTCAAAAAGAAAGCAACCCCTTTCGCCTGCAGCTCTAGAGGCCTTATCAATAGTTGCTTATCATCAGCCTGTAACTCGCAGTAGCGTTGAATTTATAAGGGGCGTCAATTCTGACGGACCAATATCAAGACTAATAGAGCGTGGACTAATCGAAGAACGCGGAAGACTCGACGCACCGGGCCGTCCAATCCTATACGGTACAACCAAAGAGTTTTTACGGAGCTTCGGTCTTTCTTCTTTATCGGATTTGCCTGATATCGAAGATCTTGCAAAACAATTTCCGTATCTTCAGGAAGAAAGCGAAACCGGTGAGCAGTTAAAGGTCGACAACGAGGAAAATAATCAATAGGCGGTGATTTTTTTGACAGTTGTATTAATTGTGTTATTCTTGCTAATACTGTTTTTATGCGCCTTTTTCTTTACGCCTTTACAGTTTGGCTTAGAAATGTCAAAAACTGCTGACAAAAATAAAACCGTTCTTTATTTTAAGATTTTTGGTGTTCCTGTTAAAATCCCTTTGGAATCCAAACCAAAAACAAAGGGCAAACAAAAAAAAGAAAGTTCTTTATCATTTGAAAATTTCAAAGAAAACATTGAAGATTTTAAAGAAATTTACAAAACTTCAAAAGAAGAACTAAAAGAGATGCTCTCCTGTGTAAGAAAACATGCAACAGTAAATGAGGTTGATTTTAAAATACATTTTGGATTCGATAACGCA
>JAZSQN010000005.1:0-8311 GCA_045537995.1 Congzhengia sp.
CTCGTGCAGGAGAGAAACGCAGCGTGCGTGGTGATCTCAAAGTCAGGTACAACAACGGAGCCTGCAATTGCATTTAGAGTTTTTAAGAACCTGCTTGAAGAAAAGTATGGAAAAAACGGTGCAAAAAATAGGATATATGCAACAACAGATAAATATAAGGGAGCATTAAAAAGTCTTTCGGATAAAGAGGGTTATGAAACATTTGTTGTTCCTGATGATATTGGAGGGAGATTCTCTGTTTTAACGGCAGTTGGCTTGCTTCCTATAGCTGTTTCAGGTGCTGATATTGATGAATTGATGAAAGGTGCACAATCAGCACAAAAACTTTATGAGGAATGCGATCTTTACAAAAATGATTGTTATATGTATGCTGCCATTAGAAATGTGTTGTATAATAAGGGCAAGACTACAGAAATCATGGTAAATTATGAGCCCAGACTTCATTATTTTGCTGAATGGTGGAAGCAACTCTATGGAGAGAGTGAAGGAAAGGACGGAAAAGGGATTTTTCCTGCAGCGGTAGATTTTTCTACAGATCTTCATTCGATGGGTCAGTATATTCAGGACGGAAAGCGTATTTTGTTTGAAACCGTATTGAATATTGAAGAATGTGACGATGATATCGTTATAAGAAAAACAGAAGACAATATAGATAACCTAAACTTTTTAGCGGGCAAATCTGTGAGTTTTGTAAATAACAAAGCCTTTTTGGGAACATTGCTTGCGCATAATGACGGCGGAGTGCCCAATATAGTTATAAACATTCCGAAAATAAGTGAATACTATTTAGGACAGTTGGTTTACTTTTTTGAAAAGGCTTGCGGCATTTCCGGTTATATGTTGGGAGTGAATCCTTTTAATCAGCCCGGTGTTGAGGCTTACAAAAAAAATATGTTTGCACTTTTGGGAAAATTGGGTTATGAAGAAGAAAAAGAGATGCTTGAAAAAAAATTAGGGTTATGATAGAATATAGGGGATAATTTTTTTGGAGGTATAAAAATGCAGTTTAAGAGTACTCGTGACAGCAGTGTGAGTGTTTCGTCAGCAATGGCGATAAAAACAGGTCTTTCGCCTGATGGAGGATTGTTTTTACCTGAAATAATTCCGCATATAGATTTAAATAAAATAGAAAGTCTGGCTTCAATGAGTTATAATGAAAGGGCAAAGACTATTCTTTCTCTTTTTCTCACAGATTTTACGGAAGAAGAGTTAAATGATTGCGTAAATAAAGCATACAACCGTGAAAAATTTGAAACAGAAGAAATTGCACCTGTTTACAAAACAACAGAAGGAACATACTTTTTAGAGCTTTGGCACGGACCGACATGTGCTTTTAAAGATATGGCACTTCAAATTTTGCCTCATCTTTTGTCCAAGTCTATTAAAAAGACCGGAGAGACAAAGGAAGTAGTAATATTGGTTGCAACATCCGGTGATACAGGTAAAGCCGCACTAGAGGGTTTTAAAGATGTAGAGGGAACAAGAATTATTGTTTTTTATCCCGCTTGCGGTGTAAGTGATATTCAGAAACGCCAGATGATAACGCAAGAAGGAAATAATGTTGATGTAGCAGCTGTAATAGGTAATTTCGATGATGCACAAAGCGGTGTTAAGAAAATATTTACCGATAAAGAGTATTGCGAAATGCTAGAACAGAACGGTTTTATGTTATCGAGTGCTAATTCAATTAACTGGGGAAGACTGGTTCCTCAGATAGTTTACTATTTTTCGGCATATGCAAATCTTGTCAAAAACGATGAGATAAAGCTGGGTGAAAAGATTAATTTCGTTGTTCCTACAGGAAATTTCGGAAACATTTTAGCAGGATATTATGCTAAGGAAATGGGATTGCCTGTAGAGAAACTGATTTGCGCTTCAAATGAAAATAATGTTTTAACAGACTTTATAAAAACAGGTATTTATGATAAATGCCGTCAGTTTAAAACAACTATTTCACCTTCTATGGATATACTTATTTCAAGTAATCTTGAGCGTCTTTTATACATTTTGACATCAGGTGATGATAAAAAAGTATCTGAATGGATGAACGATTTAAAAGATACAGGAAAGTACGAAGTAACTGAAGATGTAAAGAAAAAGATAAATGATGCATTTTATGCAGGATGTTGCGATGATCTTGAAACTATTGCAGAAATAAAGAAAGTGGAAGAAGAAAACAGTTATGTTATAGATACACATACAGCTGTTGCGAAAAAGGTTTATGAGGACTACAAGAAGGAAACAAATGACGATACAAAAACCGTTATAGTATCTACTGCAAGTCCGTTCAAATTTGCAGACAGTGTTCTTTCTGCAATCAAAGATGAAGTGACATCAGAAAATGAGTTTGAAATGTTAGACGAGTTATCAGAAACAGCAAATTTAGCTATTCCAAAGCCTTTGGCGGAATTGGATAAAAAGCCTGTAATATTTAACACAACTTGCGAAAAACATGAAATGTATGATGTAGTAAGTGAAATGTTAAATCTTGCTTAGGAGGAGAAAATGGATTGGATTAAGCTTTCGATTTCTACAACTACAGAGGGCATAGAGGCAGTTTGCGCTGTGCTTTTGGAAAATGACATTTCAGGTGTAGAAATTGATGACAGTGCTGATTTTCATAATTTTTTGGAGAACAACCGTGACAAGTGGGATTATGTAGACGAAGAGTTACTAAAAGCCCATGAATCAGGTTCGTATGTTAGTTTTTATGTTACAGATGATGTCAAGGGAAGGGAAACTATATCTTTAGTAAAAGATGCTCTTTTGGTGTTAAAGAGCAGGGAAGATAGCTTTGGCACGCTGGAAATAAGCAGTACCAATATGAAGGAAGAAGATTGGTCAGAGAATTGGAAACAGTATTTTAAACCATTAAATGTAGGTGAAAAAATATTAATTCTTCCTGAATGGGAAACATTAGATAAACCCACAGATAGAACAGTGTTTACCGTAAATCCTGGAATGAGCTTTGGAACAGGCGCTCACCACACAACACAGCTTTGCATAAAAGCAATGGAAAATTATTTAAAAAAAGGAATGCAGGTTTTGGATTTAGGATGCGGCAGCGGAATTTTGTCCATCATTTCATTGTTGCTTGGTGCGTCTTTTGCAACTGCCGTTGATATTGATGAAAACGCAGTAAAAATCGCAATAGAAAATGCTGAAAAAAACAACATTGATATATCAAAATACAGAACGATGTCAGGTAATGTGACATGTGATAAAGAACTTTTAGATAAAATTTCTGATAGAAAATATGATGTAGTTTTAGCAAACATTGTTGCAGATGTTATTATAGGAATAAAGGATATAGTGCCTCACTTTTTAAAAGAGGACGGAATATATATCACATCAGGAATAATTGAAGAAAGATTAGAAGATGTAAAAGAAGCTTATAAAAATGCGGAGCTTGAACTGATTAAAGAAGAGCATCAGGGCGGTTGGGCATCGTTGGTATATAAAAAGTAAGAGAAACTCCCGAATATTATTCGGGAGTTGTTTTGGATATGGAGAAATGAGATGAATAGAGCAAGTGGCGTATTGATGCACATTTCGACATTATATGGAGACTACGGGATAGGAAGTTTCGGAAAAGAAACGAAAGAATTTATAGATTTTTTAAAAGAATGTGGATTTTCTTATTGGCAAGTTTTGCCCTTTTGTATGGTTGACGAATGTAACTCGCCATATAAATCATATTCGGCTTTTGCAGGAAATCCTTATTTTATAGATTTACCAACGCTTTTTGAAGAAGAATTAATCACAAAAGAAGAGCTTAATAATGCACGCCAAAAAACACCGTATAGTGCTGAGTATGTAAGGCTTTTTCATGAAAGGACAGACCTTTTAATAAAAGCGTCAGAGCGTGCAGAAAAAAGATATGAAATTGAAAACTTTATAAATAATGATAAACACCTTTTGGATTTTTGTATGTTTATGGCATTAAAGCACGCAAACGATCATAAAGCGTGGTATGAATGGAAAAAAGATTATATTGATAAAAAGGTGCTTTTCGGCTGGAAATTTATTCAGTATAAGTTTTTTGATCAGTGGAATAAAGTAAAAGCTTATGCAAATGATAGAAGCGTTAAAATTATAGGAGATGTACCAATATATGTTTCTTTAGACAGCGCGGATGTTTGGGGTAACAGGAATGAGTTTTTACTTGATAAAGAAAATATTCCGACAAAGCTTTCGGGTGTTCCGCCTGATTATTTTTCTCCTGATGGACAGCTATGGGGAAATCCTCTGTACAATTGGGAAAAAATGCGCGAAAACGGATATAGATGGTGGAAAGAAAGACTTATTAATAACTTTAAAATGTTTGATGGAGTTCGCATTGACCATTTTAGAGCTTTAGAATCATATTGGGCAGTACAACAAGATAGCAAGACTGCAAAAAACGGCACTTGGGAGAAAGGGCCGGGTATAGATTTTATAAAAATGATTTCTGAAATTAAAGAGAATAATATCGTTATAGCAGAAGATTTAGGGCATATAACAAATGAAGTTAAAGAGTTGGTAGAAAAAAGTGGTTTTCCAGGTATGAGAGTGTTCCAGTTTGCTTTTGTGAATGATGAAGACAACCCTCACCTACCACATAACTATACTAAAAATTCGGTTGCATATACAGGAACTCACGACAACAATACACTGCTTGGGTATCTTTGGGACTTAGACGAATATACAAAACGGAAGATGCTCGAATACTGTGGTTTTTTTGATTCGGACTGGGAAAAAGGGTTTGATTATATTTTGCGGACATTGTTTCAAAGCCATGCAGGACTTTTGATTTTGCCGATTCAGGACCTTCTAAGACACGGAAAAGATACGCGCTTAAACATTCCCGGAAAGGCTGACGGTAATTGGCAGTACCGTGTGACAAAAGAACAGATAAATTCAATTGACAAAGGAAAATTCAAACGATTAAATGAATTATACAAGCGCATTTAAAAGACGGAGGAAAAGATGGACAGAACGATTCTTCATTGTGACTGTAACAGTTTTTATGCATCAGTTGAATGCATACTAAATCCCGAACTTAAGAATGTTCCGATGGCTGTTGGTGGTTCAACCGATGCAAGACATGGCATAATTTTGGCTAAAAATGAGATTGCTAAAAAATATAATATTAAAACTGCAGAAACTATCTGGCAGGCAAAAAGAAAATGTCCCGAGTTGGTTATTGTGCCTCCGCATCATGATTTATACGAAGAATATTCCCATGCCATAAATGATATATACAAAAAATATACAGATTTAGTAGAACCCTTTGGAATTGATGAATCGTGGCTGGATGTGACCGGAAGCTATGCACTTTTCGGTGACGGGAAAACTATAGCGGATACTTTGCGACAACGAATTAAAAAAGAAATTGGACTTACAATTTCGGTAGGTGTAAGCTTTAATAAGGTATTTGCAAAGTTGGGAAGCGACTATAAAAAGCCTGATGCCACGACTGTAATTACAAGGGAAAACTTTAAGGAGATAGTTTACCCTCTGCCTGTTACCGATTTGCTTTTTGCCGGCAAAAAAACTGCGTTTCAACTTGATAAATTAAAAATCAAAACTATTGGAGATTTAGCAAACGCAAATAAAGAACTCCTTTACAAAAAGTTTGGTAAAATAGGAGAAATGCTTATAGAATATGCAAGAGGAGAAGACATTGATGAAGTCAAGTCTGTTTACGAGGAGAAAGACCTAAAATCAGTAGGAAACGGAATAACCTTTATGCATGATTTGGTTGGCGAAGAGGAAATAAAGCAAGGAATTCACATAATAACTGAGGGTGTAGCAACTCGTATGAGAAAATATGGTGTTAAATGCCAAACTGTAAGAATACAGGTTAAGGGAGCTGATTTTAAAACAGTTTCAAAGCAGAGAACACTCGATATTCCCACAAACATTGAAAAGACAATCAGAGAGTTGTCATATGAATTATTTAAAGAAGTCTGGGATATAAAAAAACCTGTAAGATCCTTAACCATAACAGGCGCAAGACTAGTTTCTTTAAATGAAGCAATACAAATTTCTCTTTTGGATGAAGAAGAGGAAAGTAAAAAACGCGAAACTTTGGAAAAGACAATACAAAATTTGAGAAGCAAATACGGTTACGGAAGTATTAAAACTGCAGATGTTTTAGAGAATGAAATAGTCATGTCAGAATCCCATATAAAAACGGAACAAAAAAAGACTTAAACTTATCTTGTTTAAGTCTTTTTTTTGTTGAGCAAACCTATAAGCCGGGTTCTGTATTAGATGATTATCTGTCTAGGCCATATATTACTATATGGCTCAAGCCACCGCCAGATACAGGCACATCGGGCAGATTAAGCCTGTATAAGCCAATACGGTGTTGCTTCGGGTGGGGTTTACATAGCCGTTGCGTCACCGCAACGCTGGTGAGCTCTTACCTCACCTTTCCACCATCGCCATAGTTGGCAGTCTATTTCTGTTGCACTGTCCTTAGAGTCGCCTCCACCGGGAGTTACCCGGCACCCTTGCCCTGTGAAGCCCGGACTTTCCTCGTGAGAAAATCTCCCGCAATCATCTGGCTTACTCAATAAAAATATTTTAACATCCTAAAAAGACAATGTCAATAAAAACTATTCAAACATAAATTTTGAAATATAATACTCAGAAGTCATGGAGAGTTGCCTGTTAAATTCGTCAAAACCCATTTCTTCTGCGAAGGTTTTCTTGTCAGAAAATAGATTTGTACCAAGTCCCAATCTTTCTCCGGGAATTTTCACTCCCATAGCAGCGAGAGTTGTAGGGAAGAGGTCTAAAGATGTGAAGATACGATTTTTATAATTATTTCCTTCTGTTGCTGAATTAATAAAACAGTTATATACATGCTGTTCATATCCGCTTTCGGTATTTCGTGACAAATATTCCGAATCCATTGTAAGATGGTCGCCGCAAATTATTACTGTTGTGTTTTTGTAAAAATCTTGTTTTTTAAGCCAGTTTATAAATTTTGAAACCTGACGGCTGGAGCATGAAATAACATTTTCATATTGTTCATCGTGTTTATTATTACAAAGACTGCAAACATAGCCATTAGTAAAGTGGGTATCAACTGTAAGCATTGTAAATGCAAAAGGCTGGTCTTTTGCAGCAATTTCGGTTAATTCTTGTTTTGCATAATCAAAAAGATGCATATCCTCCATGCCCCACCATACATGATAATCTTCGGGAACAATACCGTCTTGTCTTGCGGTATATAAATCATAAATTTTATCAATGCCATGATCTTTATAATAAACATCACGGTTAGCAAATTCAGAAGCAGACCCTACCATAAGTGCCTGATAATAACCGTTTTGTTTTAACACATCCGTTAATGTGTTTATACCGGGTAAAAAGCTATCTCTACCATAGGTATTTCGTTCAAATGAGGCAGGAGCTTTAAGCGGAACGCCTGATGAATGTGCAGTCATTGCTGCCACAGTCCATGTTGTACCTACAGGTGTAAGAAATCCTCCTACCATATCATTATGGGAAAAATTGATGTTATTTTTTGCAAGATTATGGAGTTCCGGAATTATATTATATTCTAATGCTCCGCCTTCGTCTTTTGAAAGAAAAGTTGTTTCTATAGATTCCAAGAAAATATATACGAGATTTCGCTTTTCTTCAGGGAATTCCAGATTAACACTAAGTGGGTCAACATAGTTATCCTCAATGAAAGTTGAATTCTGATAAAGTGCATAAATATATTCTGTCAGATTAGCTTTTGTAGCACCGGTAATTAACAAAATCAGTGATAACAGTAAAGAAATTATAACAGAACAGATATGCTTTACGGGAAGAAAATTAATTTTTGCTTTTTTAATTTTAAATTGAATCTTCCATTTTTCAGGAAAGAAGAACAATATAAAACTTATACCGCAAAAAGTAATAAGAGTTGGAAGCAATGCTTTAATAATAAAACCGAAAATCATATCCGATTGTGCGCCGTCGATATTCGACAGGAGTGTAAAAATTACCGAATCAAAACCAACATCGCCGCAGGTAGCAATATACCATTTAGCTGCAAAAAAAGCCAAAAGAGCAATAAAAAGAAGTGCCATGCATATCGTTTTTGATAAGGTATGCTTTCTGTATTTATGTGAAACTTGTTCGTTGATAACTGGTAAGGGACTATTCATTTGAATTCTCCTTTTTTAATTGTCACTGAAAAATTATAATATATATCAAAAAAAAAGTCAAGTTTTTGGAGGTAATGTCGAAAAAGAAGTCATTTAAAACAAAAAATAAAGACACCCAAAAGGATGTCTTTATATTTTGGTGCGAGTGACGGGACTTG
>JAZSQN010000141.1:0-9603 GCA_045537995.1 Congzhengia sp.
CTGAAAAAAGATTTGTAGGATTGTTTACCGCTGTCCCGTAAACGCCTTCAAAACCTGTAGCAATAACTGTAATAGAAACCTCGTCCTTCATGTTAGGATCAATCATAACACCAAAGATGATGTTTGCATTAGGATCAACAGCATCAGATACTAAGCTTGCTGCACTGTTTGCCTCAAAGAGACTAAGATCCGGACCACCTGTGATATTGATAAGAATACCACGAGCGCCGTCAATTGTTGTTTCAAGCAACGGAGAAGAAATTGCCATTTTAACTGCATCTTCTGCGCGTTTTTCTCCTGAAGCGCGACCAACGCCCATATGAGCAACGCCTGTATTCTTCATGATTGTAACAACATCGGCAAAGTCTAAGTTAATGAGAGCATTTCCTGTGATAAGGTCTGAAATACCCTTAACGCCCTGAAGTAAAACTTCATCAGCCATTTTAAACGCATCCATAACAGTTGTATGCTGATTTGAAATCTGCATAAGTCTATCATTAGGAATTGTAACTATAGCGTCTACACATTCTTTTAATGATGCTATACCTTCATCAGCGCGAGCTGATCTCTGCTTTCCTTCAAAGATAAAGGGTTTTGTAACGATACCAAGTGTTAAAATACCCATATCCTTAGCGATTTGTGCAACGATAGGAGCAGCACCTGTACCTGTACCGCCGCCCATACCTGCTGTAACGAATACCATATCGCTACCGCTGATTGCCTGTGCTATTTCATCATAACTTTCTTCAGCAGCCTTAGCACCAACATCGGGGTTAGCGCCTGCGCCGAGACCTTTAGTAAGTTTTTCACCAATCTGAATTTTCTGATTTGCCTGTGATGATATAAGTGCCTGCTTATCGGTGTTAATTGATACAAATTCAACGCCTGAAAGACCGGCATCAATCATTCTGTTTACAGCATTGTTACCGCCGCCGCCTACACCAATAACTTTAATCTGAGCAATGCTTGCTCCGCCATTATCAAAATCAAACACTCTCTTTTTCCTCCTCTTTCGTATGTAATAACTGTCTGTTAATTTTATAAATATATGAACACAATACAACACATATATTCTATTATTATAGATTATTATAACATAACAAATATGTCAATTACAAGTATAAAATCAATTTTTTTTACAAAAATAACATATTTTTGATAATTTATTACTCAATACATCAGGAAGCGGGTTGTGAAGCTTCATCATCGTCTGCGTCTTTTGGGGTTTCCGGTTCTTCTTCGGTCAATTTTTTGATAAGTTCTCCATCTTCACGAAGCTTTTTGATATTTTCATATTCATCTGCTGTATAGTCTCCAAAATATCCTTTATCTGTGGTTAAATCCAAATAACTTCTTTCGTTTGGCTTTATTTCCGGAATAATTGCGTCCAACATTTTTATTTTTCTTTTAAGTGCGTCGATAGTATCAACTGTACCGAATGTGACACGCATACCAGAACGCATAATCATCATGAAGTTAGATGTATCCGAAATGTCAAATTCATCAATTTCTGACCAATATTTACTTCCGTAAAAGCACTTTATGTATTCAATATCATCTGTTGTTTTTTCTGTGTTTTCAGTTTTTATTTTTTGTGATATTTCTGCTTCGGATACAGAAAAACCCTTTACTATGGGTATGGGAAGTTCTGATACATCAAGTGTTTTATAAAGTACCCTTCCGCTTATGGTAGTCACTATAAATTCACTCGGCGTATCGATTATTATATCTTCCAGCGATTCGTTAATAACTATTTTAATTTTTGCAGGAAATTTTCTTTTAACGGTTACATCTTCTACATATGCATTTTCTTTTAAAATATTTTCTGCCTTTTTGATGTTTACTCTGAAAATATTTTCACCTTTTTTAATTCCGCTAATCTGTGTAATTTCTTCGCTTGTAACCTTGTTATTTCCTTCAACTGTAATTTCACTTATACCGAAAATAGGCGTAAAAAGACACACGCACAGAATAACAACAAACGCCAATATACTTGACGCAGTTATTCTTCTTATCAGCATTTTTCTTTTGTACTTTTCGTTGCTTGAAAGTTTTTTCTTTGGCATATTTATCAACTACCCTTCGTATGCAATATCTGCACCTAAAGTTTTAAGATTTTCTTCAAAATTCTCGTATCCGCGATATATAAATTCAGGAGAATAAATTTCAGTTTTACCGTCTGCTGCTAAGGCTGCAATAACTAAGGATGCCCCTCCTCTTAAATCAGCTGCAGTGACGCACGCCCCTGATAAAGCAGGCACACCTGAGACAACTGCAACACGACTGTTAACAGTTATTTTCGCACCCATTCGCAAGAGTTCAGCTGCCACTTTAAAACGACTTTCAAATATTGTTTCAGTTATCATAGTTGTTCCTTCGCTTTTAGAAAGGACAGCCAAAAACAAGGATTGGGCGTCCGTAGGAAATCCCGGATAC
Source organism: Congzhengia sp. (assembly GCA_045537995.1). Lineage (GTDB taxonomy): Bacteria > Bacillota > Clostridia > UBA1381 > UBA9506 > Congzhengia. Next base: position 2,437 of record JAZSQN010000141.1, read on the forward strand.
GGCATTGTTTTTATGCTGCCAGGACTTTGAATTATTTCAGGAGCCCTAAGCTTGACTGAATATTCTTCTTTTTCTATTTTGCAACCGCAATCTGAAAGAACAGCCAAAACCGCAGAAAGATGTTCGGGACAAACTGCAGTAACTGTAATTTCGCCGCCGGTTGCTGCAGCTGCGCAAAGATATGTTGAAGCAACTATTCTGTCCGGCATAACGGAATGCTCTTTAGGTGTTAAATTACATTTTCCGCAAATCGTGATAGTAGATGTTCCTGCACCCGAAATCTGTGCTCCCATATTATTTAAAAACATCGCCAAATCTTCAATTTCTGGCTCTCGGGCGGCATTTTTAATCACTGTTTTTCCATTTGCTGCAACTGCTGCTAGCATTATATTTTCAGTTGCACCTACGCTTGGGATATCGAGGTGAATTTCTTTTCCTACTAAATTTTCGGCACAACAAATCAAATATCCATGCTCTTCTTTAATTTCTGCGCCCAGCTCTTTTAAGGCTTTAATATGTAAATCAATAGGTCTTGGTCCTAACTCGCACCCACCTGGTGCTGAAATTTTTGCTTCTTTTTTGCGTGCTAAAACTGCACCCATAAAAATTATTGAGGATCTGAGCTTTCTCATAAGGCGTTCAGGGATATAGCTTTTCATTTCTCCGCTTGTATCGACAATTAGCATATCGCCCTGTCTTTCTACTTTAGCACCAAGTTCACGGAGAATTTCTGCTGTGATTGAAACATCCGAAAGCTCCGGACAATTTTTAATAATATGTACTCCTCCTACCATTACCGTTGCGGCAAGAATAGGAAGAACTGCATTTTTAGCACCATGTACTTTAACTGTACCCGAAAGGGGATTTCCGCCATTTATTACTATTTTAGCCAAAACGCACACCTCCGATAATAAATAAAATTCATTACCATAGTATGCGATATTCTTTTATTTGGTTACTTCTTTGAAAGCTCTGCTACTATTTCGCAAATTCTTTTTGTTCCGTCTGCTATAGCTATTTCTTTTGCGCGATACGACATTTGGTTAAGCTTTTCTTTGTTTTCAATGAGCTTATTTACTGTATCGGAAACTATATTATTTGAAATTTCCCGTTCTGTTATAATGATTGCTGCACCTTTTTTTGCAATTGATCTTGCGTTATATTCCTGATGATTATGAGTTACATTTGGCGAAGGGATTAGTATTGACGGTCTGCCCAACGCACAAAGCTCACTGACAGTCACAGCACCCGAACGCGCAATCACAATATCTGCTGCAGGAAGCACCTCATTCATATTGTAAATATACGGTACAATCTCTATATTTTCGGTTAATTTTTCTTTATCTATACTGTTTATCACTTCATCAAAGAATCTCTCGCCGGTACCACCTAAAATTTTTATTCCTTCACCGTTGCAATTGTTAACTATATCTAATAGCGCATTATTTATTGTTTTAGCACCAAGTGAGCCGCCTACAGTTACAATAAATACTTCGTCTTTAATCCCAAGCTTTTTCCTTGCCTCATCGTATGTTAAATCAAGCATATTTTCTCTTAAAGGATTCCCTGTTAAAACACACTTTTTTGCAACCTTTTGCGGTACATATTTTTTCATGTCTTCAAAGCTTATTGCCACGCAATCAACAAAGCCTGATGCCATTTTCACTGTCATACCCGGAAAAACATTCTGCTCATGAACTATAGTCGGAATTTTTAAGGAGTTTGCAGCTGTAAGCACCGGAGCACAAACATATCCTCCGGTTCCCACTACCACATCGGGATTGAAATCGCGTATTATTTTTTTTGCTTTTTTTATAGCTGTAATATATTTTATAAGCACCTTAAGATTTTTTAGAGTGAGTTTCCTTATAAGTCCTTCTACTTCAATAAATCTTATATCAAAACCCTCTTTTTTGACAAGGTCGTTTTCCATTCCCTTTTCCCTGCCAATAAAAAGAATCTGTGCATTGTATTCTTTTTTCATTCTTCTTGCAATAGCAATAGCTGGATTTATATGTCCTGCCGTGCCACCGCCTGAAACTAAGATTTTCATTTAAAAAACCTCGCTATTTTATACTTGCAATCTGTCTTTTATGAGTTGATACATTTAAAACCATACCCATTGAAGCCATTAAGAATACCAATGATGAGCCTCCGGCTGAGAAAAACGGAAGACTTATACCTGTTGTCGGAATCAGTTTCGTTACAACAGCAATATTTAAAAACGTCTGAACACCAACCAATGATATTATTCCTACTACCAAAAGACTTCCAAAATTATCTGGAGCAGAAACTGCGATTTTAATACCTCTCCACACTAAAATTCCAAAAAGCGTGATAATAACAAACGCACCGATTATTCCAAGCTCTTCACAAATAATAGCAAATATAAAATCGTTTTGCGGTTCTGAAACATACATATATTTTTGTCTGGAGTTACCGAAACCTAAACCAAACAGACCGCCTGATCCAATGGCATAAAGTGACTGAATAATCTGCCATCCGTCGCCCTGTTTATCTTGAAAAGGGTCAAGATAGGTTGTCAGTCTGTCTGCTCTGTAATCGGCACCAAAGGCAACTGCAATTGCAATTGGAACCATGATAGCAACTAAAGTCCAGAAAACTTTGGGAGGAAAGCCCGCTACCAAAAGCATTATAGCTACCACACAGCAAATAATTATACATACACTAAAATGCGGTTCTAAAATCAAAAGTCCTAATATTCCTAAAAGTACTGCACCGTACTTTAAAAGAAACTTAATGTCTTTTATTTTTGCTTTTGCCTCAGATAACACTGCTGATAAAAATATGATAACAGAAACCTTTGCAAGTTCTGACGGTTGGAATGAAAACGAACCGATTCCCAACCAGCGTCTTGAACCTTTTATTGGCGAGCTTGCTAAAACGAGCGCAAGCAACACAAATGTCACTGCCAGAATAGGTACAGCAAGCTTTTTATATACTCTATAATCTACTTTCGCCGTAAAAAGCATCGCAAAAAGTCCTAAAAGTGCCCATATTGCCTGCCTGCTTATAAAATAAAGACCGTTTCCGTATCTGTAATTTGCATAAGGATAGCTTGCGCTGAACACCATGATAAGACCTAAAACCACCAGTAAAATTACTGTAGCTAAAAATCCGAGATCCATCCCTGATTTTTTAATAACCGCGCGCTCATTTGCTCCATATTTAGTTTTTCGTACTTTATGAGCTTTTGCAGCCATAAAAATCCTCCCTTATACTTAAAAGAACATATAATAGCTTATAATACAAAGTATTGCAGCAGATAGAGAAAATAAAAGCACTATTTGTTTTTCGTTCATGCCGCACATCTCAAAATGGTGATGAATGGGACTCATTTTAAATATTCTTTTTCCCCATAACTTAAATGAAATCACCTGTAAAATTACTGACAATGTTTCCATTAAATATACGCCGCCTGCAACTATCAAAATCAGAGGAAGTTTGAGCATTATAGCGCCAATTGCAACACATCCTCCTAAAAAAAGCGAGCCTGTATCTCCCATAAATATTTTTGCAGGGTTTGTGTTGAATAACAAAAATCCTAAACAAGCCGCTGCTACGACAGACATAAAGACACAAACTGTCATATTTGAAAGCTTATATGCACAAATTGCCAAAAATGTTGAAACAACAAGCGTCACAGAACTTGCAAGACCATCTAATCCGTCATTTAAATTTACACTGTTTACAACTGCCAACTGAACAAAAACAGCGAGTAAAATTGTGAAAATTCCTAAATCTACAGAAGATTTCATAAAGGGTATGATTATTTGTGTATCAATCACGCCTCTATTTACTGCAAATACGGTTACAATTACAGAAACTAAAATCTGTGCCAAGAATTTTTGCTTTGATGTAAGACCTAAATTTCTTTTTTTTACCACTTTTATATAATCGTCAACAAACCCGATTAACGAAAACATTAAAGCCCCCGCCACAAGACAGATAACGGACTCCGCATCAAGTTTGTGCACAGCTGCTGAAAATATCATTCCAATTGCTGCCGCTATTGCAATAGCAATACCTCCCATTGTAGGCGTGCCGCTTTTTTTTGCATGCCATTTAGGCCCTTCTTCTCTTATTTCCTGACCAAATTTAAGTTTTGTTAAAACAGGAATAAAAAAGGGTGTTAAAATCACACATACAAGAAGTGAAACTCCTGCACCTAAAAGTATTGGATTCAACAACATCAGCTCCCTTTTCGTTGGCTAATCAAAAATTATTTTCTAAAAACTCAGTTACTCGTTCTAATCCCATGACGCGGGATGCCTTAACTAAAATTACATCTTTATCATCAATAACTGTCAAAATCTGAGATAAAGCCTCATCTACATTTTTTGCCGAGATTATATACATACTGTCAAGACCTTGCTCATAAGCGCCGGTCGCTATATGCGCGGCATTTTCCCCTATTGTTATAAGAAAATCCACACCATTTTTTACAACTTCCGCTCCTAATTCGTAGTGAGCTTTGTAGCTGTATTCGCCAAGTGCTGCAATATCTCCTAAAATTGCAACTTTTCTGTCATCATATTTTCCAAGTACAGACAACGCTGCCCTCACAGAATCGGGAGCTGCATTGTAGCAGTCATTTATAATTGTTACTCTTTTTGCCTTTTTAATATCCATCCTCATCTGAGTCATGGAAAAACAGGACAAAGCCTTAGAAATACTTTTGTCACAGATGTCAAAAACAACACCTGTTGCTATAGCTAAAAGCGCATTCAAAACATTATGCTCGCCGGGTACCGGCAAAAAAACTTCAACTTTTCTGCCCATACCTTCGGCTGTAAAGGAAACGCTGTCTTTTCTTAAATCAATATCTTTTGCAATAATATCTGCGTTTTTGTTATTTATTCCTACGGTAATAACCTTTTGTGAAATTTCTGGTTTATGCGCCATCAAAATTTCATCATCGCCGTTTAGTATAACAGTTCCAAAAGGTTTTGTGTTTTTAAAAATTTCAGATTTTGCTTTATATATATTTTCCTGGGAACCAAGATTTTCTATATGTGATACTCCTATATTTGTAATTACTGAAACTTCAGGGTTCACAATTTGAGAGAGTCTGTCTATCTCACCAAAATTATCCATGCCCATTTCCATAACTGCTGCTTCCGTATTTTCATCTGCACGAAAAACGGTTAAAGGAACGCCCAGTTCATTGTTGAAGTTCCCTTCATTTTTTAAAGTGTTAAACATTTCTGACATCACAGAATATATCATATCTCTGGTTGTAGTTTTTCCCACGCTACCTGTAATACCTACAGACGGAACGCATATTCTTCTCATTACAGCCTTTGCAATCTTGCCTAAGGCTTGAATGGTATTTTCAACTTTTATTACAGTGCCACAGGATTGTATGTCTTTTTCAGAAAGTGCTAAAACTGCGCCTTTTGAAAATACCTCATCAATGTATTGATGGCCATCTGCTTTTTCTCCGCAAATTGCCGCAAACATTGATCCACAAATCACTTTTCTGCTGTCAGTTGTCACATGGTTTACAACACCCTCACTTTTACCGCAAATGAGAGTTCCTTCTGTTATATCCAGGATTTCCGATACTTTTAAAGGAATCATAATGTTACCTCTGTTCAATATCTTTTAAACACTCTGCCACAATTTCTCTTTCATCAAAATGTCTTTTTTCTTTTCCAACTATCTGATATGTTTCGTGACCCTTGCCTGCTAAAATAATACAGTCGCCGCGTCTGGCATTTTTTAATGCATAAAAAATTGCTTCACGCCTGTTTTCAATTACTTCATATTCGCAGTCCGTTTCTTTTACGCCTTCTAAGACATCATCAATTATAGCGGCAGGATTTTCTGTTCTGGGATTGTCGGATGTCACAACACAAAAATCTGAAAGGCTTCCTGCAACTTTTCCCATTATTGGGCGTTTTGTTCTATCTCTGTCTCCTCCGCAACCAAAGAGTGTTACTACTCTTCCTTCGCAGAATTCTTTTACTGTGCTTATAATATTTTCCAGACCATCGGGAGTGTGCGCATAATCAATTATGACCGTATAATCTGTGTTTGTATAAACTGTTTCGCAACGCCCCATAACACCTTTTGCAAATGTCAGTGCTTCTACTGCACGGTTTATGGGAATTCCTGCTTTTACTACGCAACCAATAGCGGTTAGCGCATTATAAACTGAAAATTTTCCCGGAATTCCAAGACGTACCTTGTAATTCTCGCCTTCATAATTTATGTTGAATATAACACCACGAGCAGAAATTTTAATTTCAGAGGCTTTCATATCGGCATCTTTTTCAATTCCGTAAGAAAGAACATCACAATTAACACTTTTAATATATTCCTCACCTGCAGAATCGTCAATGTTTATCACACCTATATCGCTCTTTTGAAACAATTTCATTTTAGCTCTTTTGTAGTTATCCATCGTTTCATGGAAATCTAAATGATCCTGAGAAAGATTAGTAAAAGCACTCACACAGAATTTTATCCCGCATACTCTGCTAAGCTCTAAAGAGTGTGACGACACCTCCATAACGACATATTCTACACCTTCTTCTACCATTTCAGAAAAAAGCTCATAAAGCTCGTATGACTCAGGTGTTGTGCGTTCAGACTCTAAAATTCTTCCATTTATTATGTTGGCATTTGTGCCGATTAAACCTACCTTTTTCTCCTCAAATTCAAGAATTGATTTGATAAGGGTTGTTGCAGTAGTTTTCCCGTTTGTGCCTGTGACACCTATGCATTTTAATTTCTTTTCGGGGTGGTCAAAGAATGCTGCGCTCATACCTGCAAGCATTTTTCTTGTATCATCTGAATAAACAACTGTAATTCCGTCTTTAATATCTGGAATTTGTGCTCCATTTTGTACAACCAGCGCAGTTGCTCCCTGATTAACTGCTGCATCTATATATTTATGACCATCTGTTTCAAAGCCTACAATGCAAACGAAAACGGAGCCTTCTTCAGCTTTTCTGGAATCATAACATATACTATTTATTTCAATTTCGGCATTACCCAAGACTTTTGTAACCGAAAGTCCGTCAATAAGCTTTGATAACTTCATTTTCGTTCTCCTTCTTTTTTATTTAGTGGACAGTTCCCTCTACATCTTTGAAACGAAATTCCACTTGAATTACTGTGCCTTGCGGTACCTGAGAA
>JAZSQN010000082.1:0-7686 GCA_045537995.1 Congzhengia sp.
TGGGTCTCCATCGACTGAACCAAAGTTACCATGACCGTCAATAAGAGGATATCTCATAGAAAAGTCCTGCGCAAGACGAACCATCGCATCGTACACGGAAGCATCACCATGAGGATGATATCTACCTATAACATTACCTACGGTTGTAGCAGATTTAAAGAACGGCTTATCGGCAGTTAAGTGTTCTTCGTGCATAGAATAAAGAATCCTTCTGTGTACGGGCTTTAAACCATCTCGCACATCTGGTAAGGCACGGGAAACGATAACGCTCATGGCATAATCTATAAATGCCTCTCGCATTCTTTTGTCTATGTCCACATCTACTATGGTCTGGGTGTCAAAATATTCTTCAAAATGGGAATCTTCATATTTTTTATGTTTAGCCATTATAATTACCTCTCCTCAGCTTTTATACATCAAGATTGGTGACATATTGTGCATTTTCTTCAATGAATAATCTTCTCGGTTCAACATCATCGCCCATTAGAATTCTAAATGTTTCGTCAGCGCGGATGGCGTCATTTAGTGTAACCTTTAAGAGTATTCTGTTTTTGGGGTCCATTGTTGTTTCCCATAATTCTTCGGGGTTCATCTCACCAAGACCCTTGTAACGGCTGATATCGACTTTTGCATTAGCATCTCCGTCTTTTAATTCTTCGCTTATTCTGTCTCTTTCTTCATCACTGAAGGCAACTTGAGTCTTTTTACCTCTTGTTAATTTATAAAGAGGGGGTTTTGCCAGATACACATGGCCTGCTTCTATTAAGGGTGTCATAAATCTGAAGAAGAATGTGAGTAACAGTGTCTGAATATGCGCACCGTCAACATCGGCATCGGCCATAATTATAACCTTGTTATATCTTAATTTTTCAAGGTTAAATTCAGTTGAAATGCCTGTGCCTAAAGCCTGGATAACAGGTGTTAGTTTATCGTTTCCGTAAACTTTATCAGCTCTAACCTTTTCAACATTTAGCATTTTACCCCAAAGAGGAAGTATTGCCTGGTATGTGCTGTCACGACCGTTTTTAGCAGAACCGCCCGCAGAATCACCCTCGACAATGTATATTTCAGTCTTCCCCGAATCCTTACTAATACAGTCAGTAAGCTTTCCGGGAAGAGTAGTGCTTGAAAGAGGTGTTTTTCTTTCGGCTTCTCTTGCTTTTCTTGCAGCTTCCCTTGCACGGGATGCGGTTAGTGCCTTATCTATAATTGTTTTTGCTACAGGTGGATTTTCTTCTAAAAATGCCGCAAGTTTATCTCCTAGTGCTGACGCTGTGATACCCTGAACTTCGCTGTTGCCAAGTTTGGTTTTTGTCTGTCCTTCAAACTGTGCCTCTAAAACCTTTACTGAAATTACAGCAGCCAAGCCCTCACGGGTGTCAGAGCCTTCTAACTTTTTGTCGTTTTCTTTTATTATGTTATGCTTTTTAGCATAGTCATTTAAAATACGGGTCAGGGCAGTCTTAAAGCCTGATTCATGAGTACCGCCCTCTGTTGTAGAAATGTTATTTGCAAAGCTTACCAAAACCTCATTGTATGCGTCTGTATATTGCATAGCAACTTCTAGTATTACATCGTTTTGCTCAGCTTCAAAGTATATGATTTCTTCGTGGAGAGGATTTTTGCCTTTGTTTAAAAAGGTAACATACTCTTTGATACCGCCGTCATATTTCATATCGGCAGTTTTGCCATCATCTCTCTTGTCTGTCAAAACTATGCGCAAGCCTTTATTCAAAAATGCCTGTTCGCGAAGTCTTTTTAAAAGTATATCGAAATCGTAGATTAATGTTTCAAAAACTTCCCCGTCAGGTTTAAATGTTACCTTAGTGCCTGTTTTGTCAGTATCGGCAATGACCTTTAGAGGACCGCAGGAATGGCCGCGTTCGTATCTTTGAAAATGCACATGCTCGCCGTCTGAAACCTCAACTTCTAAGTATTCTGATAATGCGTTAACAACAGATGCACCAACACCGTGTAAGCCGCCAGATACCTTATATCCGCCGCCGCCGAATTTACCGCCTGCGTGCAACACCGTAAATACAACCTCAACCGCAGGAAGACCTGTCTGGGGTTGAATGCTTACAGGGATGCCTCGACCGTCATCAATAACGGTAATTGAGTTATCAGCATTAATATCTACATAGATATTTTTGCAATAGCCCGCCAGCGCTTCGTCAATACTGTTATCAACGATTTCATAAACCAAGTGGTGAAGACCGCGCTCTGAGGTAGAACCTATGTACATACCCGGTCTCTTTCTTACAGCCTCAAGCCCTTCTAGGACCTGAATCTGGGAACCGTCATAAGTGGTATCCACTTTAACATCCATACTTTTAGCCTCCTAAAAATCAAGCATACAATAAATATACAAAATTTCAAAATATCCGCAAAAATCATGCTACAATAATTATAACATAAAAAACATAAAAAATCAACTTTTTTATGAAAAAAAGAAATAAATATATTTTTGAGCCAAATTTCATTATTGTTACAAAAATATTACTGTTTGGCAACGAAAAAGGACCTTTTGCCATAAAGCAAAAAGTCCTTCCTATATTTATGCATTTGCACTTTCTGTTTCTTCTACCAAAGCCATTTGATATTTTTTTAAGATCGAATGTTCTAAATTTGACCTCATATCGGAATTTATCGGGTGTGCAATATCTTTGTATTCACCTTCAGGAGTTTTCCGACTGGGCATTGCAACAAAAAGTTTGTCGCCACCCTCAATAACCTTAATGTCGTGTATAACCAAAGAATTATCAAAGGTTACAGAAACAATTGCTTTCATTTTAGAATCCATATTGATTTTTCTGATTCTTATATCTGTGATATCCATATATGCTCTCCTTTTTGATGTGGTTTAGACTTATTTTTCTAAATTTGCAAAAAATTATACATTAAATTGAAAAAATACTTTTATTTTAATTATGAGTAGTGTATAATATATAAGTAGACAACTATATCTTGTTATTTTCGGAAGTGATATGTATGTGCGATTTTAACTTAAACAGCATAGATAAAGAAAAAAGTGTTTTTTTCATAGGTATAGGCGGAATTAGTATGAGTGCATTGGCTCATATTTTGAAAAACGACGGCTTTAGCGTTGCAGGCTCCGATTTTAAAGAGAGTGAAACAGTTATCGAATTGAGAGAAAATGGCATACCTGTTTTTATTGGTCACAACGGCGATAATGTTATCGGGGCAGGGCTTGTGGTGTATACTGCAGCCATAAAACAAGATAATCCCGAACTCGTTCGCGCAAAAGAGCTTGGTATTCATACTATAGAGCGGGCGGTACTTTTGGGTGCTATGATGAAAAATTACACCTTTCCTGTTGCCATATCTGGTACGCATGGAAAAACTACCGCAACATCAATGCTTTCTCATGTGCTTTGTGAAAGCGAAAAGGATCCCACAATTTTAGTGGGAGGCGTTCTGCCGTTGATTGGCGGAAATATGCGTGACGGTGGCAAGGATTATTTTGTAACTGAAGCCTGTGAGTATTGCGGAAGTTTTTTAAAGTTTTTCCCGTTGTATAGCATTATTTTAAATATTGAAGAGGACCATTTAGATTATTTTAAGGACATTAATGATATTGTTGACTGCTTTTCAAAGTTTGTTGCAAAAACGCCCAAAGACGGTGCAGTAATTGCTAATTTTGATGATGAAGAAGTAATAAAAGCAACAAAAAACAACCCTGCTAAAACGGTTTCTTACGGAATACAAAATAAAAATGCCGATTGGGTTGCAGAAAATATAGTATTTGATAATATGGGTTTTCCTGAATTTGATGTCCTTTTCTCAAAAGAACACTTTTTGCATATCAAGTTATGCGTTCCGGGTCTTCATAATGTTTCAAACTCGTTGGCAGTGATTGCTGTAGCGCACCTTTTAGGAATAGAAAAAGATGGAATAAAAAGCGGACTTTTATCATTTAAGGGTACAAATAGAAGATTTGAGTATAAGGGAAGCGTAAACGGTGCTAAGGTGTATGATGATTACGCCCATCATCCTACAGAAATAAAGGCAACATTATCGGCAGCAAAAGCTACAGGAGCAAAAAAAGTAAGGTGTGTTTTTCAACCTCATACCTATACGCGTTCATATTCGTTAAAGGATGATTTTGCAGAGAGCTTCTACGATTGTGATGATTTGATAATTACGGATATCTATGCGGCACGCGAAAGGGATACCGGAATAATATCATCTAAAGATTTGGAAATTCTTATAAATCAAAAAAGCAAAAACGCAAAGTATATAAAAGAATTTTCAGATATTGAAAAATATTTTCTAAAAAATGCAAAAGAAGGCGAAATAGTGATGACTATAGGAGCCGGAGATGTTTATAAAATAGGAGAAAATATAGTAAAAAGCGGTAAGTAAATCTTACCGCTTTTTAAATTAAAAATTTCTTGATTTCTTTTTTTAATTTTTCTATGATTCTTTTTTCAAGTCTTGATATGTATGATTGTGAGATTCCGAGAAGGTCTGCAACTTCTTTTTGAGTTTTCTCATCTTTCCCCGAAAGCCCAAACCTCAAGGAAAGTATCAGTTGCTCTCGTTTGGGAAGTTTTTCTACTGACATCATAAGAAGTTCTTTATCAACTGTATCTTCAATGCCTTTATAAACATCGTCGCCATCTGTCCCTAAAATATCAGACAGTAACAGCTCATTTCCGTCCCAATCGGTATTTAAAGGCTCATTTAATGAAATTTCAGTTCTTTGATTATGGATTTTTCTCAAGAACATTAAAATTTCATTCTCAATACATCGGGATGCATATGTTGCAAGTTTAATATTTTTTTCAACATTAAATGTGTTTATTGCCTTGATAAGACCGATTGAGCCTATAGAAACTAAATCCTCTATGCCAACGCCTGTGTTTTCAAATTTTCTTGCAACATAAACAACTAAGCGGAGATTATGCTCAATTAAAACCTTTTTTGCCTCCTCGCGATGCTTTGTATTTAAAAGAGAGAGTTGATATGATTCTTTATCCTGTTCAAGTGGAGCGGGAAGAGCCTCGCCCGTTCCTATAAAATAACACTCTTCACAAAAAAATAGATATATTTTAAAAAAAATGTTTTTAATTTTTATGATAGATTTATTTAAGAGGGAAAACATTTTCAGTATCCTTTCTTGCTGATTGAAGCAGTAGATGTATTGGGCAATAACATACGATATCCGCCTTCTTTATCTAACGGAGTTTGTGTTATTGCAATCAAAACAGGTTCCGGAAAGTCTATCTCAAAAGAAGAAATTTTATCCGGCGAAAATGCATACATACCGGAAATGCCGGATAATCCGCGACAACCTATATATAAAAAATCTTTGGGATGATTTACGATACATTCTGTTATTTTGTTTTCATCAAAAAGCGGTGAAACAGACTGCCATTCTGCTATAACGACGCTCTTTTGAGAAATAGGATCGCACATAAAATTCCCGCTGTCAAAAAGAGCTGTATCTGAAATAGTGCGACCGTTTTTTTCAATCGTTACATTGTACAGATAATTTGATTTGATTTTTTGTTTTCTTATATATCCGGTTGCAGTGTGAATTGTCACTACAGAAACTATAAATATCAAAAGCATTGTGTATGCGTCAATATCTGCATAAATAATCCCGTTATTAAATGCAATCCCGTTATTGTTTCTGCTTATTGAAATAAAGGAAAACGAAAAGCCTGCAATTACTGTACATATCATATAGAAAATAGCCGTGTTTTTCAAAAGTGTAGTAGCTTTTGTTTTTCCAAATGCTAAAAATACCATCAAAAATGCAACACATGCTGATGAGAAAATCAAAAATATTATATTTTGTTGCACGAAAAAAATGCCGGCAGCAAAAATCGCTCCAAACGATGATGCTGCACACATTTTGAAAATTTCAGGTCTTTTCTTTACAAAAAAAGATGTGATCGAAAGCAATATATAATCGATTATAAAATTTGTTATAAAAAGTACATCCACAAAAACTTTAACCTCCATAGTGACTCTTCCTTTCATATATCAATTATACAATGCAGCGACACTCTTAAAATGTCATATCGTGCTGTCGAATATAAAAAACTTTGCGACAGGACTTTTGGTAAAACTGCCAATTTCGTCTCAAAATACAAAGAAATTTAAGTAAAATAAAAAGAATAGGACTTGTTAGACAAAACATATAATTTATCAAACAAATTTTGTGAGGTAGATTTTATGGCTATAAGTTTTATGCTTGCACTCGTTCACTTTTTGAAGTACGGACTCTTTTTAATTTCCTATGTTTCAGGAAAAAACAATTTTCCAAAGCCTCTTTCTCCATCAGAAGAAAAGCAGTATTTAGAACTTGCGGCAAATGGAGATAAGTCTGCTAAAAATGTACTGATTGAAAGAAATTTACGACTCGTCGCACATATAGCAAAAAAATATACTAAAATTGCAGGAACAGATGACGATGATTTAATATCCATCGGCACGATTGGATTAATTAAAGCAATTGAAACCTTTGATTACAAAAAACAGGCAAGGTTAGCAACTTATGCTTCGAGATGTATAGAAAATGAAATCCTAATGGCAGTAAGGGGCAGTAAAAAATTAAAACAGGAAATATCATTAAATGAATGTTTAGGTCATGACAGTGACGGAAATGAAGTTACATTTATGGATATTTTACCTGCGTCCGATATGGAAATTGCAGATCGCGTAAGCACTGATATGGATTTAAAAAAGCTTTCGGGCTATATAAAGAAATGTCTTACCCCAAAAGAGCAGGAGATAATAATAAAAAGATACGGATTAGGAAAAAGGACATATACACAACAAGAAATCGCAGATGAAATGAATATATCCCGTTCATATGTGTCCAGAATTGAAAAAAAAGCGTTGACAGCCCTCAATCGATGCTATAAAGAAAAACAATAAAAAAGCTATATGCCTAAATATTAGGCATATAGCTTTTTTTATTTTATTGAAAGCGTATTTAACATATATATCATATCCCGTGATACATCTTTTGGAGTCTCTCCGTATGAAGAATATGTAACCGTATAAACAATTCCGTTTTTTGTTCCTGTGTAAACAATAACATCTGCGTCAAAGTCGTTTACATTTCCTGCAACACCGCCCATAGTATAGTGGGTTTTAATAAATGGGGTTTCTCCTAATGTTGTAATATCACTTGAAATCAGTGTCCCTGATACAAGATTTACAATATCATCAGATACGCTTTTTGCATACTCATTTGTTAATGTTTGCTCAACCCCTCTGTAAAGATCAGAGCGAACGCTTAAAACAGAGTAGTATCCCGAATCTTCCGCCACGATTTCAAAATCAGTTCCGTCATTGGCATTGATTCTTGCGTCATATTCTTCAAAGTAAGACATGCTGAAGTTTGAAGATTTTCCTTCGTCTAAACTTTTTGAAGAATCGTGCTGTTTCATTGACGATATGCGCCGGGAAAAGTCATCACTTACAATTTTCACATGGTTATTTTCGGCCTCCCAACTAACCGTTGCCGAAAATGCTTCAGCTGCAGCACGGACAGGAATTAATGTCCTATCATTGATTATTTGAGGTGCTACATCTATGGTTTGAACTTCATCGTTTACAGTAATTGTAGTGTTTTCTATTGTCATCTTGACAATATCTTTGCCTAATATTGATGTTACCGTTTTAGTTTGAGAATCCCATAAAACC
>JAZSQN010000045.1:0-5125 GCA_045537995.1 Congzhengia sp.
GTTCTAAATAGCCCATATCCTCTAAATCAGCCATTTCATTTCTTATTGTAGCACTCGATAATCCCAAGTCAGCGCGCTTTGCAATATGGCGTGAACCTATAGGCTCTGCACTTGATATATATTCATTTATAATGGTATTAAGGATTTTACGCTTTCTTTCGTTAAGTTCCATAATTCACCTCGTTATTAGCACTCATCATCTTTGAGTGCTAATATAAAAATAGCACTTTCCATTTTGAATGTCAAGTGCTAAATTGTTAACTTTTTATGACTTTATTATTTTTGAAAAAAATCTGCAATAAATGTTTGTAAAATAACCGCTTTATCGCCTTTAGAAAGTTTAAACTTTTTGTCAATTTCAACACACTTCGTGAGCAAGTTTTTTAAATCATCTGTTTTATATTTTGCACTGAGCGTAATATATTTACTCACAACAAAGGGTGCGATCTTTACCTTTGAGGCAATTATAGACTTATCCGCTTTTTCATCACTCATCATTTTTACGCTTAAAAGCTTATCAGCGTTTGATGAAATTGCACCCAAAATTCTTGTTTCATCTTCTTTTAAAATCAATAGATCATTGAGCATTTTTAGAGCAAGAGGAGCGTTTTTTGACAAAATAGCATCTACCATATCAAAAACCCTGTTTTCAATAACAGGTACTGTTATATCATTTATATCCTGTCTTGTGATTGAAACCCTTCCTTGTGTGTATGATGAGATTTTTTCTGCTTCTCTTTTTATAGATGTCATACCCTCCTGAGTTATCTCAATTAAATACTTTGCATCATGAGGAGTGATGATTTTTCCCATTGTCTTAAAAAGGGAAACTGTCCAGTTAATCATCTGATTTTCTGATAAATAAGAAAATTCGATTACGGAATTTCTCTTTTGTAGTTTTTTATAAAGAGTACTTCTTTTATCAATTTTTTCTTCATCGAAAACTAAATATAATTCATTAGGTATTTCTTCAATCACATTTTCCCAGAATTCCCTGTATTCTTTAGTTGCAGCATCGTTGCCAAATATAGCAAAAATACCTGAGTTTTTGAAAAGAAGAAGTTTCCTGTCCGAAAATACAGGCAATGACTCTATAGCTTCTTTTACAGATATTAAATCATATTTTTTTCCATCATATGAAAATATATTGAATTCGGGCATTTCTTTAGGCGAAATTTTTTCTAAAAGTTCTTTTTTACTGTGATTTTTTAAAAATACCTCTTCTCCATACAAAAGAAAAATATTATTATCTATATTCTCGCTTTTCAAATATTTCCTAAATTCTTCATAGTTCATTTTATAGCCTCCAAAACACTTTTATCATATATGACACCCTTTATTTTTTCAGCGTCAAAGTAAAATGTCACATCTTTATGAATATCTGACCGATAGACTTCTATATTATTATCTTTAAGCCTTTTTATAGCATCCTGATGAGGATGTCCAAAAGAATTGTTCCCTACCGGAATGTAAGCGTATGTCGGGCTTACAGCTTTTAAAAACTCATCACAGTTTGAATTCTTAGAACCATGATGTGCCACCTTTAAAACATCAGCTCTAAGCATATTTTTATATTTATTTACTGCATATTTTTCAGCAAATGATGAAATGTCGCCTGTAAATATAAAAGACGAATTTCCATAATCCAGACGAAGCATAAGACACATTTCGTTATCACTATCCGAAAATGCGTATTGCAATTCATCGGGAGTTATTGCAGTGAGTAAAATTTCATCATTTACTTTAATCCTGTCATTATGAGCAAAATAAGTAATTTTAATGCCTTTTTCTTTCGCTTTTTTTAAAATTAATTCTGCTTCCTCACTATCAGAAGAATTATACGGTACTACTAAGTTGTATATTTTCATAGAATCAAACATTGAAATTAATCCAATAGTATGATCTTTATGAAAATGAGAAAGTACTACATACTCTATATCGGTAACGCCATTTTTAATCAAATAAGGTTCTATGATATAATCTCCCGTTTTATCACTTCCTTCATAACCTCCTGCGTCAATTAAAATATCACAGTTTCCAGGAGTCTTAATTAAGGCACAATCCCCCTGCCCTACATTAATGAAAGAAATTTGTGCGGTATCATATGTCAAGACCGTATTAAAAAGATATATAATTATTAAATTTGTAAGTGAAATAAGCGAAATCATATATTTAATTCTATCTTTTTTAATTCCAAAAAAGAAAACTGCAATAATTAAAACATAAATCAGCAGAAAAAATGGGGTTATTCTTCCAAATATAATTCTTGCAAATGGAAATCCAGCAAAAAAATCAGAAATTCCTATCATAATTTTTGCCAATAAATATATGCATCCTCCAAGATAAAAAGAAAGTGTAGAACTAACAAAGCTCACAGCACAAAATAAAAGACCGCAAGAAAGGGTTAAAGGCAAAAGTTGTGTTATTAAAATAGTTGAAATTACTGACATTGTAGAAAATCCATCGAATAGACATATGACTAATGGAATTGTAAAAATTTGAGCAGATAAGCTTACTGCTAAAAGCTCAACAATGTTTTTAATATTTCTATGTAATATCTTTTTTCCTTCAAATTTTGCACATATTCCGGAAAACTTTACAATTATACTTTCTGAAAGCGTAATTATACCCGCTGTAGCAGCAAATGAAAGCATAAACGATGCGTTATATATTACATGCGGATTAACAAAACATAAAATAGCTGCAACCTCAGCAAGAACAGATATAGAATCCGCTCTTCTGTATATCAACTTTGCTGTTAAAGCAACAATATACATAACACCTGCTCGTATCGCAGATACTGAAGCACCTGTAAAAAATATAAAAAATACCAAAGAAAAAACTGATATTAACATTCTTTTTCTTTTCGATACTTTAAAAAGATTTAAAATATTTATGACAATACTAACAAAAACTCCAACATGCAATCCTGAAACGGCAAGGATATGCGATAGTCCGCTAGCAGAAAAAGAGCCTTCAATTTCATCGTTCAAAGATGTCTTATCGCCCAGAATGAAAGCCTTTAAAACTGCACCCTCTTCATTATTTAACACTTTATCGAAAAATCCTATACATTTCATTCTGAAATCAGACCATGCATGTAAAATTTTACGATTTTTATGACCAACAATTTCTATATCTTCTAATGAAATATATGACTGAAAAAATATATTTTCACCTTTTAAATAGCGGGCATAATCAAATCCGCCCGTATTCATTGCTCCGTCAGGAAGAGATATTGTACCGATAACACAGACAATATCTCCAAGTTGCGGTATGTGCAGATCTTCTTTTTTTACATCATCTTCGATATAATGAGAAAATCTTACTCTTTCATCCTCAACCACACCTACAAATGAAACTGTTTTATCTGTAATTACGGGCACCTCAACTATTTCTGCACAAATCGTCATTTGCTTATTTAAATATTTATAAAGCCTCTTGGATTTTATGCTGTTTGACGACTCGTAATGTATACAACCAGATATGAACATCAAAGTACATATAAAGAGAATAACGACATTTTTTACAGCTATCTTTCTAATTAATATTATCAAAAATACAATTGCTAAGCAAATTAAAATTGGAATAACTGTTTCAAATTTAAAAAGAGAAAGGATATACATTCCTGCAACAAAAGACATAGCAATATAAAAAAGAGGTCTTTTAATAAGCAAAATAATCATATCCTTTCTATAAAATTATTAAAAATCAAAAAAAGTTATCTGATTTGTATCGGGAATCTCAGCTAAAACATTATATTCTTTTAATTTATCAACAACTGCTTTTCCGATTTTTGCACGCCTCATCAAATCCTCTGAAGAAATAAAAACACCACCGTTTTCACGCGCTTCTACGATAGCTTGTCCTACCGCATCAGAAACACCGTTAATAGCATTTAAAGGAGGTCTTATAGCACCGTCTTCCTCTACAAACTTTGTAGCATGCGACTTGTACAAATCAACAGGCAGAAGCGAAATTCCTCTTGCATACATTTCGTTTACAACTTCTAAAATAGTAATTAAATTCTTCTCTTTTTGCGTAGGATTGGATAAAGAATTAAGTTCTGTCATTGCAGAAATAACTCTTTCTCGCCCTCTTAGCATCAAATCGGCATCAAACTCAGTTGCACGCACCGTAAAATAAGCAATATAAAAAGCTATTGGATAATGTACCTTAAAATACGCAATTCTAAATCCCATCGTAACATACGCAGCAGCATGAGCCTTAGGGAACATATACTTTATCTTTTTACATGAAGAAATATACCAATCTGGCACATTATTTTCACGCATTAACTGCTCATCTTCAGGAGATAAACCCTTACCTTTTCTTACTTTCTCCATAATTTTAAATGAGTCCAAAGGTGGCAGATTATGCAACAAAAGATATAACATAATATCATCACGGGTACATATTACCTCAGGAAGCGTAGCAACTCCATCACGGACCAATTCCTGCGCATTATTTGTCCACACATCAGTACCGTGCGACAATCCTGAAATTCTTATCAATTCACCAAATGTTGTAGGTTTCGTTTCAATCAGCATTTGCTGAACAAACCTCGTTCCAAATTCTGGAACGGCATATGTACCAACTGTTGTTCCTAAATCCTCTGCCCCTACTCCTAATGCCTCTGTAGAGGTAAACAGGCTCATGGTTTGTTTATCATCTATAGGAATAGTTTTAGCATCAAGTCCTGTTAAATCCTCAAGCATTCTTATCATTGTAGGATCATCGTGTCCCAATATATCAAGCTTCAAAAGCTTACCGCTTATTGAATGATAATCAAAATGTGTTGTTATTATATCAGTATCATTGTCGTTTGCAGGATGCTGAACGGGAGTAAACTCATATATTTCATTTGCTTTAGGCACAATCATAACGCCGCCCGGATGCTGACCTGTTGTTCTTTTTACTCCAACAAGTCCGGAAGATAACCGCATTTCTTCAGCTTTATTTAAGGATTTTCCCTTAATCTCAGCATACTTTTTAAGATATCCGTACGCAGTTTTTTCTGCTAATGTGCCTATTGTTCCTGCACGAAATACATTGCCTTCACCAAATAACTCCTCTGTATATTAAGTCGGATCGTAGCCATGTCGTTCTGTGAGCCAAGGAGTTG
>JAZSQN010000090.1:0-10732 GCA_045537995.1 Congzhengia sp.
AAATGCTGATGCACACTTTAAGTATTTTAACGGCGGGAACAGAAATTCTTCTGCTGACTTTTTCGTTGACGATAAAAAGGTTCTTCAAGTAAACGACTACACAAAATATTGCACATGGCAGGTAGGTGACGGAAAAGGAAAATACGGCGTCACAAATCAAAACTCTTTAGGTATTGAAATTTGCGTAAATGCTGACGGAGATTACGAAAAAGGATTTAATAATGCAATAGAGATTACAAAACGCCTTATGAAAGAATTAGATATTCCGGCAGAACACATACTGCGTCACTATGATGCAAGCAGAAAGAATTGTCCTGCTTCAATGAGCGAAGATAATTGGGCGAAGTGGAACGATTTTAAAAAGGAACTTATGGAGAATGAAAAAATGAAGAACACATTTAAAGACATTGAGGGGCATTTTGCAAAACAGGATATAGAAGACCTTTATAAAATGGGTATCATAAGTGGCACAACGGACACATCATTTGCTCCTGATGAACCAGCAAAACGCGGTGAAATGGCGCGCATTGCAAGGAATATAATAAGGTATATTACGGGGGAATAAAAATGGCAAAAACAGCACTTTATATAAAGAGCCTAACAGGTGTACTAACAGGTATGATATCGGCACTTTTTGGTGTTCCTGATGCTCTTTTTTGGGCACTTATAGTTTGTATATCGGCAGATTATATAACAGGAATTTGTTCTGCAATATATCAAAAAAATATAGATAGCAGAACAGGATTTGTGGGAATACTTAAAAAAATCGTGATTCTGATTATTGTTGCACTGTCACATACTGTGGGAGAGGTTGTAGGTATACCTGCCATAAGAGATATGGTAATCGGTTTTTATATTGCAAATGAAGGGATTACTGTTTTAGAAAATGCAGGCAAAATGAACATTAAGTATACCGATAAACTTAAGAAATTTTTATCACAGTTAAATGATAGTGAATAATTTAAAAAAGGAATCTATATTATATAGATTCCTTTTTTTCGACAAAAGACTTGCATAAATTAGTTTTTTGTGCAATAATGTACATGAGTTTTAAAAGTTAATAAGTCATACTATCATCCCGAGTAGAAAACTGCAAGGGATAGAAGGAATCCGGTGCGAATCCGGAACTGTACCCACAGCTGTATGTGTATGAGCAATATTGCTGCGACGAAAGTCGGCCACTTAAAGGGAAGGTAGGCGATATTGTGCAGGAGGAAACTCCCTATTACATAAGTCAGAAGACTTGGTAGTGTGCGAGTGCAAAAGCACAAAATATAAACATAAATGTCGCAGTAAGTTGGTGTGTTACTGCGACTTTTTATGTAAAAAAAGGAGAAGAAGAAATGAAAAAAACAAAAATCTTATCACTCATTTTAGCATTTTTTATGATGTTAGCCTCTGTAGGGGTATTTGCAGAGGAAACACCAATAGAAACACCTGAAGTGACACCAATAGAAACACCTGAAGTGACACCAGAGGAAACACCTGAAGTGACACCAGAGGAAACACCTGAAGTGACATATCAATTGCCGGAAACAGCAATTGAGCTTCGTGACAATATTGCAGCAGCAATCTGTAATACAGAAGACGGCTGGACAGCCTTTGATATGGCTGTGTATGAAGAATTGCCTGATTCTGAAATCCGAATGTCAAAAAAAACAAAACAAAAAATTATCAACAGCTACATTGAAGAGGCAACAAGCACTACTGCAACGGCAAGCGACAGAGCGCGAATTGAAATAGTTTTGAGCTTTTTGGGCATTGACAGTACAGAACTTTACCCTATAGGCAGTGCCATTGTTAATAATGCTGCACTACTTGAATCAAGCGAACATACTTCAGGCGGACATTATGCGGCCCCGTGGATTTTGCTGGCAGAACTGCAAGATAATATAGATTTAGACGATGAGCAGATTGCTGAATTGATTCTAGCTTTAGATACAGCAAAAGGCGACGGAACATTTGGTTATGAATGGGATGGCGTTACCTATGCAGACCCTGACACATCAGGTGCGGTTTTGGCAGCGTTGGCACCTTTATATGAAACGAACGACGATGCTAAAGCGTTGGTTGATGCAGTTTTAGAAGGATTAGGAAACGCTATTGGCGAAAACGGCTCATTCGGCAGTGCGAACTCCGATGCGATGGTAATAATAGGCCTTATAGCAATGGGCGAAAGTCCTTATGAGTTTAAGCATGAAACAACGAATGCATCAGTTGTTGATGGGCTTTTGTCTTATGTAAACGAAGAAAAAAATGGCTTTACATATTATGGAGAAGAAAACTATATGGCAACAGAGCAGGGCTTTCGTGCTTTGGTTGCACTTTCTTTATATGATGGTACGGCTTATAATATTTATGATTGTAAAAACACCGAAAAAAATGCAACAAGCCAGACAATGTCTGATGATATAATTACTCTTCGCGACAATATTGCAGCAGCAATCTGTAATACAGAAGACGGCTGGACAGCCTTTGATATGGCTGCGTATGAAAAACTTTCCGGTGTTGAAATTACAATGTCCGAAGAAACAAAGCAGAAAATTTTAGATGATTATATAAACGAAGCAGACAGCGCCACAGCAACAGTAAGCGACAGAGCGAGAATAGAAATCGTTCTTCGTTCTATTGGAATTAACAGTAAGATGTTATATAAAGCAAATGCTGATACGCCTATTGACAATGCCCAAAAGTTGAAACTTGCAGATCATACTGCAGGCGGACATTATGCGGCTCCATGGATTTTGTTTGCAGATATGCAGGGAAACACAAATCTTTCTACCGAACAGATTGGAGTGCTTATAGAAGCCTTAGATACGGCCAAAGGCAATGGACTTTTTGGATATGAATGGGAAGGCGTTGTTTATAATGACCCTGATACCGCAGCTGCGACCATAGCGGCATTATCGAGATTTTATGAAACAAATGATGATGCAAAGGCGTTGGTTGATACAATTTTCTCAGCCCTTACCGATGCTATAGACGAGACAGGCTCATTCGGCAGTGCGAATTCCGATGCGATGGTAATAATCGGCCTTATAGCAATGGGCGAAAATCCGGCAGAATTAAAAAATTCGACAAGCAAAAAATCTGTTATCGACGGTCTTTTGTCGTATGCAAACGAAGGAAGAAACGGCTTTACATATTATGGAGAAGAAAACTATATGGCAACAGAGCAGGGCTTTCGTGCTTTGGTTACGCTTTCTGCGTTTGATGGTGAAGCAATAAATATTTACGATTTTTCTGAAAATGAAGTTACAGAGGGCAGAGAAACCCAAGAAGAAATTCCGCCCGCACCTCCTGTAATTACCGGAGGCGGCTCATCAGGAAGAAAACCGCAGAAAGAGCCTGAAGAAAAGCCGGATGACGAAAAAGAAGAAGTGAGCAAAATCGTATTTGGCGATACTGAAAACCACTGGGCAAAAGAATCCATTGATTATGTTGTAAAGCTTGGTATCATGAATGGAATGAAGGAAACAGAATTTGCACCAGACGAAAAACTAACTCGTGGTATGCTTGTTACTATGCTTTATAGATTAAGCGGCGACAAAAATAGCGGAACATGCGAATTTAATGATGTTTCGCCTGATGCATGGTATAAGGATGCTGCAGTATGGGCATCAGAAAACGGCATCACTGATGGTTACGGTGATGGCAAATTTGCACCGGATGATTATGTCACAAGAGAACAGCTTGCGGTATTTTTGAAAAGATATGCAGACTCAAAAAGACTGAATTTTGATAAAACCGACACAAAAGAATTTGAAGATGCAGGCGTTATTTCTTCTTGGGCAGAAGAAGCAATACTATGGGCACAGGCATCGGGAGTTTTATCGGGAAGAGAAAACAACACATTCGATCCGTCAAACAGTGCTACAAGGGCAGAAATAGCGACAGTATTTATGCGTTTTATAGAGAATGCAACAAAGTAGGTAAAATATGAAAAAGTACATTAAAATTACGGCCTTAGTAGTTTTGGTAATTGCCCTTTTCGCAGGTTCATTTTTCTTTGGTGAATCAGGAGAGATAAAAGAAGACCAGAACACTTACATAACAGAAGAAATCAAAAAAGAACAAGCAGCTGTAGAAGAAGAAAATCCTCCTGCAGAAAAACTGCAGGAGGAAACTTCTGAAAAACAGGAAATATCACAGGACATACCCGTTTTAGAACCCGAAAAGAAAGAAACAGTATCTGTTTTAGTTGAGTGTACCGACCTTTTGTCAAATATTGCTTACTTGAAAGAAGAAAAGCGCTCGCTTGTTCCTGAAAACGGAATTATATTTTCAAAGAATGAAATAGAGATACAGGAAAATGAGAGTGCTTTTGATGTTTTGAAAAGAGAACTCATAAATGCAGGTGTTCATATGGAATTTGCTTTTACGCCTGTATATGACAGCGTGTATATAGAAGGAATAAACAATATTTATGAGTTTGATTGTGGAGAACGTTCAGGTTGGAAATATTCTGTAAATGGAAAGTATCTTCCGGTTGCAAGCTCTGATTACAAGGTTAAATCAGGCGACAAAATAGTTTTTACATATAAAAGGATTGCTTATTAAAATGAACGAATTTATGAGATGTCATCCCATTACAAACTTAATATACTATTTTTTAGTTATAGGATTTTCTGTAACGGTTATGCACCCTGCGTATCTTTTGGTGTCTTTGGTGGGAAGTCTTGTTTTCTACGGTTTTATAAACGGTATAAAAAATATTACTAAAATGGCGGTAGCAGTGGTATTTTTAATCGTTTTTACTGCAATATTTAATGCACTGTTTAACCACGCGGGAGAAACTGTGTTATTAAGGTTTGAAAACGGAAATGCACTAACGAAAGAAAGTATTACATTCGGCGTGGTTTCAGGAATTATGCTTGGTTGTGTGCTTGTATGGTTTTTGACACTTACAAAAGTAATGACATCAGAAAAGATAATGTACATCTTTGGCGGTATAATTCCCGGAGTTTCATTGCTGATTTCTATGATATTGAAATTCATACCGGAAATGCGTGAAAAGATAAAAAAGGTAGGCGATGCCCGCAATGCTTTGGGAATCGAAGAAAGTAAGTTCAAACGAGCAAAAAGTATATTCAGAGTACTTGTGACTACGAGTTTAGAAGACGGAATCATAACAGCCGACAGTATGAAAGCCCGTCTGTACGGTAACTCACGGAGGACCAATTATTCAAACTACAGATTTTTACGAAAAGACATTATACTTATAGCCGTAATGCTTGTTTTGGGTGGAGTAACTACATGGGGTGTAATTTCAGGAAATGCAGATTCCACATATTTTCCGCGAGTGTCAATAACACAGATGTCAGACAATAACCTCGTTTTGCTCATTGGATTTTGTATTTTAGTTATTTTACCAGTAATATTTGAAGTGTGGGAGGGATTAAAATGGAAAAAATTAAGATGAATAATTTTACATTTATGTACCCGTGTGAAGAAGTCCCTGCTTTGAAAGATATAAATGTTAGAGTTAATTCGGGTGAGTTTATAGTACTTGTAGGTGCGTCGGGTACAGGAAAAACAACGCTGTTAAAAAACTTGAAAAAAGAACTTGCTCCAAATGGTAAAACCGAAGGTGAAATTGTCATAAATTCTGATTTTGTAGGATTTGTGGGACAGAATCCCAAAGCTTCTATTGTGTGCGATAGAGTGTGGCACGAGCTTGCTTTCGGACTTGAAAATATGGGGAAAACAAAAACCGAAATACGCGGAAAAGTAGCAGAAATTGCGGCATTTTTTGGAATAGAGAAGTGGTTTCATAAGAGTACTGCTGAACTTTCAGGCGGACAACAACAGATACTGAATCTGGCATCTGTTATGGCTATGGAACCTGAAATTTTGGTGCTTGATGAACCCTTATCACAGCTTGATCCTATTGCATCGACGGACTTTTTAAATATGCTGAAGCGAGTCAATTCAGAGCTAGGTACTACGATAATCTTATCAGAGCATCGCACCGAAGAAACCTTGTCCCTTGCAGACCGAGTGTGGATTATGGAAGATGGAAAACTGACAGAATGCAGCCCTTATGAAACAGGCGAGTTTTTAAATTATCAGTATCTTCCCACGCCCACAAAGATTTTTGGAGACAGCCTGACCGTAAAAGACGGAAGGAATAAACTTCTGAAAGAAACTATTGGAAATAAAGTAACAACGCCTGAAAAGACATACAGTAGCGAAGTATCAGTAAGATTAAAAGATGTATGTTTCCGATATGAACAAAATGAAAAAGATGTACTTTCGGGCGTAAATGTAAGTATATCAAAAGGTGAGATTTTCGGTATTTTAGGAGCAAATGCAAGCGGAAAAAGTACGCTTCTTTCTTTGATTTCAGGAGCGTATAGGGCGACATCAGGAAAAGTTAAAACATACGGAAAAGTCACGATGCTTCCACAGAATCAGGAACTTCTCTTTGTATATGACCGCGTGATTGATGATATGAAGGATGTAACAGAAGATGAAGAGAAGATAATGAGTTACGCCCAGTTTATGAATGTAACGCATATTTTATCAAAACACCCTCAGGACATATCGGGTGGAGAGCAGGAAAGAGCGGCGCTATTAAAGGTTTTGCTCTGTGATGGCGATATTCTGTTACTTGATGAACCCACAAAGGGTATGGATGCAGATTTCAAAGAGGATTTTGCAGAAATTCTGAAAAAATTAAGCGAGACAAAGACTATAATTTTAGTTTCTCACGATATAGAATTCTGTGCTCGTGTGTGCGACAGATGTGCACTTTTGTTTGATGGGGAGTTTACATCAGTTGCAGCTCCTTATGATTTTTTCACGGAGAAATCATTTTACACCACTGCTGCTAACAGAATGTCTCGTGGAATAATAGAGGGTGCTGTTCTTCCTGAAGATATACTTTTTGCGTTGGGAAGAAACATTCCCCAAAAAGAAAAAACCATGCCTCATGAAAGAAAAGCATGTACAACAAAAGAATGTAAGCCGACTGTAAAAAAAGAAAAACGCACCAAAAAGGCGTTGTATACATATATTGGAATGTTTTTGCTGATTCCGCTGACTTTGCTTTTGGGAGTACACTTTTTTGGTGACAGACGGTACTATTTTATGAGCCTTTTAGTGATAGCGGAGGCTATAGTTGCTTTTGCTCTGGGCTTTGAGCAAGGAAAAAATAAAGCACGAAAGCTTGTGATGATTGCTATTCTTTCTGCCATTGCAGTTGCAGGCAGAGAAGCACTCTTTGCTATACCGTCATTTAAACCTGTGCTTGCAGTGGTTATAATAGCGGGCGTGACGCTAGGTGCTGAAGCGGGTTTTTTGACAGGTGCCTGTACAGCGTTTGTTTCCAATATGTTTGCAGGTCAGGGAGCCTGGACACCGTGGCAGATGTTTGCTATGGGTATGGTAGGATTTGTGGCGTCGCTCATTTTCTATAAGGGAAAAATAAAACCCCATCCCATAACCCTTGCTATATATGGCGTACTTTCGTCTGTAATAATCTACGGCGGCATAATGAATCCTGCGTCTTTAATTTTATGGGAGACAAATCCCACATGGGATGAGCTTTTTGCTACAATGGCATTGGGAGTGCCTTATGATTTGATGTTGGGCGGTGCTACAGCGGCATTTTTACTGTTGTTATCGCACATATTTATAAAGGCAATAAACCGCATAAGAATAAAATACGGTCTATAAAAAAGAGTGGCTTGAGCCACTCTTTTTTAATATTCTGATATAAATTTTTTCATTACCTCTACTGCATTTTTTGCAGCACTGTTTAAAAATTCCATATAATTCTCAGCGCCCGAGCCGTCAGCACGGTCAGATATTGCGCGGAGCACACAGAACGGCGTTTTATTTACATAGCACACATGCCCGATTGATGCACCTTCCATTTCGCCGGCAATTGCGCCAAAATTTCTTATTATTCTTTCTTTAATCTCGTTACTCGCTAAAAATTGGTCGCCTGATGCTATTGTGCCTATTTGGTAATTTGTTCCGGTTTTTTGTACGGCTGACTCTATTTTTTTATAAGTTGTCTCATCGGCAGGAATTTTTACGATATTGATTCCTGAAATAAGACCTACGGGATCGCCCAAAGGCGATGTGTCCATGTCGTGCTGAACAACATTTTCTGCAATTGCGATATCTCCAATGGACAGTTTTTCTGTCAAAGTCCCTGCAACACCTGTATTTATGATGATTTCAGGATTGTATTTTAAAATCATCGTCTGGGCACATATTGCCGCAAATACTTTCCCGATACCGCATACAGCCAAAACTACATCTTTATTGTAAATAGTTCCGCTTAAATATTCTACACCGCTGATTGTATCGCTTTTTTTGTTTTCCAGTAAATCTGCAAGAGCTTTTATCTCTACTCCCATTGCACCGATAATTCCTATCATATTGATTCTCCTTTTGGATAGATAAAGTTATTATTGTCATTTTTTAAACATTTAAGGAATCTTTCGCATTCGTCTTTTGCCTTTTGCAAATCAAGACTTTTGTAATTTCCGCATTCGATTTCGCTTGAACCGAAAACATCTCCGTTGTATGAGACTATTTTTTCTAAAATATCTATTACTATTTTGCGTACATTGTTGTGGTCTGCGTTTTTTACCAAAAGATAAAACCCCGTTTGACATCCCATAGGACCAAAATATATGACATCATCTGCAATGTCAGAATTTCTTACAAATGTCGCAAACATATGCTCTAATGTATGCATTGTAGAATGGTCCATATAATCTCCGCAATTAGGTTTTCTTGTCCTTAAATCATAGGTAGTGATATCGCCGTCAACACGGGAAATATAAATACCTTCGGAAATAAATCTATGGTCAACTGTAAAACTTGTTATTTTTTTCATAACATATCCTCGAATTCTTTGGTTACTAGTTGTGGTTGTGGAATTTTTACTTCCATATTATTTAAATATGAAAGAATCCCTGCATCACTTTTGAAGTCAAACACCAGTTTGTAGGCAATAAGCGCCTGACGGCGAATGAGAGAGCTTTTATCTAATTTCCCATACTTGCCATCGCCTAAAAGGGGATGGCCCATATGTGCCATGTGTGCTCTTATTTGGTGTGTCCTTCCTGTAATTAATTTAACTTCTAACAGGTCGTGATTTTTATATTTTTTCACCACTTTATATTTTGTTATCATTTCTTTAAAACCGTTTTTTTTCGTATTTGAAATGATTGCAAGCTTTGATTTTTCGTCTTTAAAATGATAAGCTTTTTCAGTACTTTCTTCCTTATATATATGTCCGCAGATTATGCACAGATAAAATTTACTGATTTCCTTGTATTTAATTTTCTCATTTAATATCCTGAGCGCTTCTGCATTTTTTGCAGCAATTACTAATCCCATTGTGTTTTTATCAATGCGATGAGCAAGTGTCGGAGCAAATGTTAAATCTTTATCCGGATCATACTCATTTTTGTCAAACAAATATTTTTGAATTCTGTTAATGAGTGTATCGGGAGTTTTTGATTCGTCAGCGTGAACAGACAAGCCTTGAGGCTTGTTAACGATAATAATGTTTTCATCCTCATAAATCACATCAAGTTCAGCAGATGAAAGACACAAAAATTCGTGAGCTGAATCTTTTGACTCAAAAAACTCGTCATTGATGTAGAGTTCTAAAAAATCTCCTTCATTTAATATAAAGTCTTCGTGTGCCCGTTTGCCGTTGACTTTGATGCGTTTCTTTCTCAAAGACTTATACACAAGACTTTTGGGCATTGACGACAGATATTTAATTAGAAATTTGTCAAGCCTCTGGCCTGAGTCGTTCTTAGTTACGGTAAGTGATTTCATACGAACCCTCCAATATTTACAGTATATCACAAAAAAACATCTGTATCAATACTAAAAATCTAGTTGTAATATTGCACAAAAATATAAAAATATAGACAAAAAACTTTGTGAAATATTTTTTGTTTAAAATTTTATAAAAAACTTGCAAATACCTATTATATAAGGTATAATATAAGGGCTGTGACATGGCATACGAGGAAGTGGGAGGTTGCCGCAGAGATTGCGGGTTTTTCCATGGAGAATGTCCGATTCATTGAAACCGGGCGACAGAGTCATTGCAAAAACGGTAATTTCAATTTGCGAAAAACGGGGTAACTATGCCCTTTTTGCGCGTGTGTCCGTTTGTGCAGAAGAAGACTACATCTTAAGACCCGGAGACCGATAAGGTTTTCGGCATTATTTATGAGATGTCGCAAAACACCCGGCACGGTTTTTAAAAAAGATGCTGTCGTTCCATCACAGACACAAAATTTATTAAGGAGGAAACACAAATGGCACAAGCAAACCAGAAAATGAGAATCAGACTGAAGTCTTACGACCATGTACTTTTAGACCAGTCAGCTGAGAAAATTGTTGAAACAGCCAGAAGAAACGGAGCTAAGGTATCAGGACCTATTCCGCTTCCTACAAAGAAGGAAATCGTAACAATCTTAAGAGCTGTTCACAAGTACAAGGATTCTAGAGAACAGTTTGAAATGAGAACTCACAAAAGACTCATCGAAATCTTAATGCCCACAGCGAAGACTGTAGATGCTTTAATGCGTATCGAACTCCCCGCTGGTGTTGACATCGAGATAAAGAACTAAGCAAACTGCTTGTCGGTTTGTAAAAAGGCACCCTTGAGGTAACTCAGGGTCATGTTTGCGAAAGCAAACCAATAACCAATTTAGGAGGTGCTTTTATGAATAAAGCAATTTTA
>JAZSQN010000167.1:0-23007 GCA_045537995.1 Congzhengia sp.
GTAGGTGCAATGACAGACTTTGGTCCTTTAATTGCTAACCCTAAGAGTTTATTGCTCGGTGCAGCAGCGCAGTTAGGAATTTTTGTTACATTCTTGGGTGTTCGTGAATTATTCCCATTGATTTTAGGTATGGATGGCGTACAGGAATTTTTAGCAGGCACACCTTTAGAAAAGCTTGCAGCATCTGTAGGTATTATTGGTGGTGCAGACGGTCCTACTGCAATCTATGTTACATCAAAACTTGCACCAAACTTCTTAGGACCTATTGCAGTTGCAGCGTATTCATATATGGCGTTAGTTCCTGTTATTCAGCCTCCTATTATGAATGCTTTAACAACAAAGAAGGAAAGACAGATTGAAATGAAGGCGTTACGCCCTGTGTCTAAAACAGAAAAGATTTTATTCCCAATTGTTGTTACAATTTTTGTTGCATGGTTAGTACCGTCAGCAGCTCCCCTTGTTGGTTCGCTCATGCTGGGCAACTTATTAACAGAATCAGGAGTATGTGACAGACTTGCAAAAACAGTTCAGAACGAACTTATGAATATCGTTACAATATTCTTAGGTATTTCTGTTGGTGCAACAGCAACAGCAGACACATTCTTATCACCATTAACGCTTTTGATTATTGCAATGGGCGTAGTGGCGTTTGGTATGGGTACAGCAGGCGGCGTATTGCTTGCTAAATTCATGAACCTTTTCTTAAAGAACAAGATAAACCCATTAATTGGTTCTGCGGGCGTATCTGCTGTTCCTATGGCGGCACGCGTTTCACAGGTTGTTGGCCAGAAGGAAAATCCAAAGAACTTTCTTCTTATGCATGCTATGGGCCCCAATGTTGCAGGTGTAATTGGTTCTGCAATTGCAGCGGGCGTAATGCTTGCGTTGTTCGGATAATTTGAGGTTTTTTATAGAAAGGACTAAATTATGAGCAAATTATATATTACAGATACAATTCTCCGTGATGCCCATCAGTCACAGGCAGCAACGAGAATGACAACAGAAGAAATGCTTCCGGCATGTAAGCTGTTAGACGATATAGGTTACTGGTCTTTAGAGTGCTGGGGCGGTGCTACATTTGATTCGTGCATGCGTTTTTTAAATGAGGACCCATGGGAAAGACTTCGTGCCTTAAAATCCGCAATGCCAAAGACAAAGCTTCAGATGCTTTTTCGCGGTCAGAACATTCTAGGTTACAAGCACTATGCTGACGATGTTGTAGCAGCATTCTGCAAAAAGTCAATAGAAAACGGTATTGATGTTGTTCGTATTTTCGATGCTTTAAATGATACAAGAAATATGGAAGCGGCTATAAAGTATGTTAAAGAATACGGTGGTATGGTAGAAGCGGCACTTTCTTATACAACAAGCCCTGTTCATAATGAGGAATACTTCGTACGCTTGGCATCAGACCTTGAAAAAATGGGTGCAGATGTTATCTGTATCAAGGATATGGCAAACCTTCTTCTTCCTTATGATGCATATAGCCTGGTTAAAAAATTAAAGGAAAATGTTAGCGTTCCGATACATTTGCACACTCACAATACAACAGGTACAGGAGATATGACATATTTAATGGCAGCGCAAGCAGGTGTTGATATTGTAGACTGTGCGTTATCTCCATTATCTAATGGTACAAGTCAGCCTACAACAGAAAGCTTAGTTGCGACATTAAAAGGTACAGAGCGCGACACCGGTCTTGATTTGCAAAAATTAAGTGAGGTAGCAGTTCATTTTCGTGGCGTTGCCAGCAAACTAAAAGAAAGCGGAGACTTAGACCCGAAGGTATTAAATGTAGATACAAATACACTATTATATCAGGTACCCGGAGGTATGTTATCAAACCTTATCTCACAGTTAAAACAGGCAAATGCAGAGGATAAATATTATGAGGTTTTAGCAGAAATTCCAAGAGTTCGTGAAGATTTTGGTTTTCCGCCTCTGGTTACACCTACAAGTCAGATTGTAGGCTCACAGGCGGTATTAAATGTTCTTTCAGGCGAAAGGTACAAAATGGTTACCAAAGAATCAAAAGGTTTATTAAAGGGCGAATACGGCAGACTTCCCGCTCCTGTAAATGAGGAGGTAAGAAAGAAGGCTATCGGTGATGAAGAAGTTATCGAGTGCCGCCCTGCAGACTTAATCGAGCCTGAGCTTGAAAAATATAAAGAGGAAACAAAGGATTTTGCAAAGAGTGAAGAGGATGTATTAAGCTACGCGCTTTTCCCTCAGGTTGCAAAGAAATTCTTTGACGCACGCGACCAAAAAAGCGAAGAGCCAAAAGAAACAATACCTGAAAAAACAGCAGTTGAAAGAGTATTATATGTAGAGGATTTATCTTAATAAAAAATAAGAAGCACTCTTTCGAGTGCTTCTTATTTATATATAAATTTTAATACTATAAGAAGAATTAGTCCCGGAAGTCCCAAAACTCCTACAATTGCAGCAGTTGCAATATTTATGCCTATGGAAAAACCTAAATACGCAGATAAAAAATTAAATATGTAAAGACCTGCCCAACCGGCAGCAGTGTTCAAAATAAGGGCAAAAACACCTTTTAATTGTTTAAAAAACATAAATATGAGTGTCAGTGCAATTATTATAAAAATTGAAACGGCAATCAAAACAGATGTGCTCATTAGTGCCTCCTTTCCGGCTATCAGCCTTTTGTGTATGATGTCTTAGCTGCTTTAATATGTCTGTTAAATTCAAGTTCTGCCGCTTTTAATCGATAAATACTTGATTCGATAGCCTCTTTATCGGTCATGTATTCAAGATTTGACTTTAATACAGAGATCTCATTTTTTGCGCGGGCAATATGCGACAGGAGCTCTTCGTTTTGCTGAGCTGTGAGTTTTTTTTCTTTTGATTTTTTGATTATGTTAGAGAAGTTTTCCATATTAAACACTTGTCCTGTAGTAAATTCCATAACATTTTCCTTTCGTTTTCTTTATAATAGTATAATCTAAGGCATAAAAAAATATTCCAAAAAAAGAGTCTGTAACAAACTTTTGTTCGTCACAGACTCTTCTTTTTTTTGTGCACAAAAAAATTATTTTGCTTCAGGAGCATCTACAGGGCAAACATCCGCGCAATTACCGCAACCGATGCAGACATCAGCATTAATAACATAGGGGCTACCCTCACTGATACATTCAACGGGGCACTGTGCAGCGCAAGCGCCACAACCGATGCATGTGTCTTTAATGATATATGCCATAATTAACACCTCCTTAAATTGATATATTAATCTATAACCTTATCATTTATATCAGATGTATTATCGTCAGTTTTTGTAAAAAGAATGTCAATTTTTTCATCTGCATTTTTGTCGGCGATATAATATGAGACACCGCCTACTCTTTTGGATTCTCCCGGAAGAATATGGGAATTTATTGAAACCTTACTTCCACTGCGAAGACTAAGTGCAAGAGATAGCATATCCGCATTAGATAAATCTGTATCTAATGTATTATTTAGTACGCGCATTACAGCAGGGAATTTAACAATATATCTTAGTTTAAGTTTTTGCCTTGCCACTTCTTTTATAAAATCCTGCTGATAACCGATTCTGCCGATATCGCCCATTGCGTATTCGCCGGGAGCATAGACTGCTTCGCCCTCGTTGTTGTGGCGGAACCTTACAAAATCATGCGCAGCTTTGCCGTCTAAACGCTGCATGCCTGCTTTTAAATGAATATGTAAATCTTGTACAGGGTCGTCGTAATTCATGTCATATGGTACATTATAATCTACGCCGCCTAAAATATCAATAATTTTTATAAAACCTTCAAAATTCATACGGCAAAAGTTGTGTACGGGAAGCCCTGTCAACTCTTTAACCTTGTCGGTCAAGAGTTTTTCCCCGTCATTTTTGCCTATGCATGAATTTATTTTTGAGGTTTTTCCGTTATCAAGAGTAACTCTTGTGTCACGGGGGATAGAGAGCAGATTTATTGTTTTTTCCTTTGAGTTTGTGCACACGAGCATAATTACATCAGAACGCGTTCCGTCCTCGTCCACACCTGCAACTAAAATGTTTTTTTCAGGACCACCGTCATTATCTAAAAAATCTTTAAATTTATCGCTTGAAGAAAAGAGTCCTATGCCTATAAAAACAACTAAAAGCACAAGAAATGTAGAAATAAGTGTTATCAGAAATTTTTTAATATTCATATTAAACTCCGCCTAGTTAGTTTTATTCTCAGAAGAGACTTTTTTGTAACCAAATTCTTCTTCTATAAGCTGCCTTGTCTTTGTAGGGTCATATATATAATACGAAACATTACCGATATATTTTCCTTCGCCTGGAAGAACGAAGCTTTCTACATCAGTGGTGTCAGTTGACTTTACTATACTCATAAACTCTAATGCAGAGGAAATAGTAAAGTTTGTCTTTACATGGCTGTATGCCGCATTTAAAAGCTCGGTTATCTTTAAAAGATACTGAGGCTTCATTTTTTGTTTAAATAGTTCTTTTAAAAAGTCCTGTTGTGCGCTTATTCTTCCTATGTCACCCTGTGCGTATTCGCCGGGAGCATAGACGGTTTCGCTTTTGTTGTTGTGGCGGAATCTCACAAAATCATGGGAAGCTTCGCCATCTAAATGCTGCATACCTGCCTTTAAATGTATATGAAGATCTTGAGCAGGGTCATCATAATTCATATCATAAGGCACATTATAATCTACGCCGCCTAGAATATCGATTATATTTTTAAAACCCTCAAAATTCACTTCGCAGTAATAATGAACGGGCATTTTTGTGACGGTCTTAATCGTTTCAATCATAAATTTTTCGCGAGAAGAAAAGCCTAAACAGGAGTTTATTTTAATCGTTTTTCCTGTGTTAAGAGTGATTTTTGTATCTCGCGGAACGGATAAAACCTTAATCGAATTATTTATATTGTCAACGCTAAAAATCATAATTGTATCGGCTCTAACACCATCTTCGTCTACGCCTAAGAGTAATACATTGAACTTGCCATGAGAAGAAGGGTTGTCCAACGAATTTTCTGCTTTGCCCAATGATGTCATGTGCGAAATCTTACCGAATTCAATACCAAGCATTACAGAAAAAAGTCCCATCAACGCAATGAGTAGCCATATAATAATTTTCTTTTTAGTCATAACTGCCTTCATAGCTATCCCACCTGTAAATATAATCCTACAATTTTATAACATCAATTATACAATACTATTATTAATATACTATTAAAAAAATATTAATTTTAAGTTTTATTTTATGGAACTGTAGGACTTGCCAGATGTTAGGGTTTTCCCCTTTCTTTCTGCAAGCTCTGAAACCGTTACTAAATCAAATCCCATCTTAATGAGTTCAGGTACAACTATATCGGTAGCATCTTTAGTTGCCTTATATAAATCGTGCATTAGAATAATGTCTCCGTCTTTAACATTTGACAAAATTGAAGAAACTGTTTTTGAAGCGTTTCTTGTTTTCCAGTCTAAAGTGTCAATAGACCATAAAATAAAGGGGAGCCCTGCTGCCGACATGACAGATGAATTGTAGCTTCCGTATGGAGGACGCACTAAAGAGGGGCGTGTGCCGGTTATATTTTTAACTGCATTATTGGTTCCTGTTATTTCAGAAGAAACTGAGGATGAGGAAATATTTTTAAGATTGGGGTGGCTCATAGTATGGTTTCCTATTTCCATTCCCATATTATGTGCACGAAGAACAGTTGCTGAAAATTTTGGTACGCTGTTTCCCACAACAAAAAAAGTAGCTTTTGCTCCATGTGCCTCCAGACAGTCTAAAATCTGAGAAGTATATTTGCTTGGTCCGTCATCGTATGTAAGTGCAACGGCTTTTGTACTTTTGGGGAAATCATCAGGACTTTTATACCAACCGTTTTTAAGATGGGTATCTGCATCGCTTTTATAAACAATGGTGGTGTTTCCTAAAGGTTCATAAAGAGTGATTACAGGATACAGATACCAGCCGCAAGATAAATATTCATCGAGCTTTGATGCTTGTATAGTAATCGTTCTTTCGTCGGCAGAAAATAGCTGTATAACTTTTTCGGACAGACCAAAAGACTGTATATTTTTAACGATTTTTTGTGGAACTAAAAGCGAAGCGTCCGGAACGAGCGGTGCACAAACCGCAGAAATCGTAAATATTACTGTTAATGTTAAAAAAATGCTGATAGATATAATTTTTTTCATAAGTATAACCTCATTACCTTGCACCATTAATCAATTTCCAAAAAACGGGCGCGTATTTTTTTATAACTAAAGAAGTGCCCACTAAAACTGTCAATGTAATTATAGGATAGATTATATATGTTATAAGAGCAAAGTACGGAGTGTCGGGGAAAATATATCCTCCCATAACTTGTAAAAGCTCCAATACTGTGCCGTGAGCAGCATATATAAAAAATGTGATTGAGGTAACAGATTTAGCAATCGGTTTAATTTTTACATAATCGTAAAGGTACCAGGCAGATATTGCAGAAACTATCAAAAATGAAATATAAAATAAAAGAATACTTGTTTTTATAAAAACAATATTTAATAGCTGACCGAAAATAATGCCTGAAATTGCAAAGAATTTTATATATGTGCTTTTTTTATTTACAATGTCAAAAAAGTGTGTGCCGATATATGCACCAATTATATAATAGATGGTGCAATCAAGAAGTATAAATCTTCTTTTTAATGTAACTATTAAAAAATTTCCTAAAATGTCTGAAGAATAAAGAGCAATAAGTGAGATTATTGCAAACAGTCCAACCCATTTATTTTTTACTATACAGCGGATTACAGGAGCTAATATTGTAAAAAGGATTAATTGGTACATAAACCAAAATCCCAGATTATATTTATAGAAAAAGATGCCTTCAAAAAAGTTTTGTGCAGTAAAAAGAAGTCTTGGTGCGCCAAAAAACTTTTCTGTAATTCCTGTTTTTCCAAAAATATAAAAGAGGACAAATCTAAACAAATTCCATAATAGGAATGGGATTATCAAAGAAAAGAAACGCGCTTTTAATTTTTTGGGATAGAGCTTTAATGAAAAGTCCCTGTAAAACAAAATTCCTGAAATCATAAAAAAGGAGGGAACGGCAATGCTTGCAAAATTTTTAGAAATTAACCACTCAAAGCCCTTTACAAATGAAGAAAGGGCGCTTGGAGCAAAAGAAAATAAAGATGTATTTTCTGTATGTATCAAAACTACTAAAATCGCAAGAAGTGCGTTGTAGTTTGATAGTTTATTACGATCAATTATATTGTTTTTCAAAAAAACCACTCCGTTTTTATGATTTACAAAGCATTAAAAGCATATCACCTGTTTTAACCTCAATTAAAGCGTCGTCTACAAATTCATTGCTTATACCATAAGGATTTCCTACGGGCATAGATGCATTTTTAAGAGGATAAAACACCCCTGAAATGCTCACGCCATTACAGTCTGTTAACGGAATCAATGACAGACAAAAGCCTGGACGCTTTTTTATGCGTGTGGGCTTTGTAATCAAAGACACTGACGAATCACAGTCCTCTATCTTTATTGACAACCCCTTTTTTCTTCCGTATTTTAAAAGGTGAAGATTTGCAATTGCGTGGTCAATTCTTCCGCCTAACGCACCTAAAATTGTTATTTCCTTTGCGCCGCGTGCAGCGGCAACATCTATTGCTTCTTGAGTGTCGGTCATATCCTTTATAGGTAAAAGGCGGATAATTTCTTTCGATTTTACTTCAATTTCTGGCAAAGAGTCAAAATCGCCGACAAAAATATCAGGAATAATGCCTACAGACTGAGCGCTTAGATAGCCTGAGTCCGCAGCTACAATAAAATCATATTCATTTATTTTTATCCATTCGGGAATGCCAGAAAATCTTCCTCCCGAAAAAATCAATGCTTTCATATGTTTTCCTTATTTTAAAAAGTTTTTAACAGTGGCGCCGATATCATCGCTTCCAAATACTGCGCTGCCTGCAACTAATACATTTGCACCATATGATATGGGCATGTCCTTATTTTCAAGATAAATTCCGCCGTCAACCTCGATGTCGATATCGGGTCCGAAAAATTCTCTTGCAGCAGCTATTTTTTTGTTAACATCTAAGATGTAGCTTTGTCCGCCAAAGCCTGCATAAACTGACATAATAAGAACCATATCGATTTTATCACGATAAGGGTATAGGAGTTCTACATCAATGTCAGGATTAACTGCAAGTCCGCACTTTTTGCCGTGAGATTTGATTTTTTCAATTGTAGCATCTACATCGCTTTCGCTGTTTACATGAAAAGTTATAATATCTGCACCTGCTTTTACAAAATCGTCTATGTATTTTATAGGATCTGAAATCATAAGATGCACATCAAATATAAGATTTGTATGAGGTCTTAAAGATTTCATGACAGGTGCGCCGTATGTGATATTAGGAACAAAGTGTCCGTCCATGACATCAATGTGAACATAATGTGCTCCGGCTGCTTCAGCTTCTTTTACGCAATCTGCCAAATGTGCAAAATCTGCGGCGAGAATTGAAGGTGCTAATTTAATCATAATGGTTCCTTTCCGGGAGTCATTCCCACTCTTTAATAAGTTTAAGCTGTGAGTAAATCTCACAGTAATTTTTATATCTTTCTTCACCGATTTTTCCTTCGCAAAGAGCGTCTTTTACGGAGCAATCGGGTTCTTTTATATGACTGCAACCCGAAAATCTGCAATTTCCCTCATGTTTTTTGATTTCAGGAAACAAAGAGGGAAGATCTTTATAAGAAATATTTTCAAGCTCAAACGAGCCAAAGCCAGGCGTGTCGAAAACAAAACCGCCAAACGAAAGAGGGAAAAGCTCTGTATGCCTTGTCGTGTGTTTACCTCTTTGGATTTTATCTGAGACCCCGCCTGTACGGAGATTAAAGCTTTCGCCAATGGCGTTTAAAAGGCTGGATTTACCTACGCCTGAACTTCCTGCAAGGGCAGTAGTCTTGTCCATTAAAAGATTTTTAAGCGAGTCGAGGTTTTTATGAGTTTTGGCAGAGCACAAAATCACACGAAACCCTGCAAGCTCATATTCTTTCTTATAAGCTTCGGCTTTTTCTTCGTCCAAATCGCATTTATTTATACAAATAGCACATGGAATACCACGAGATTGTGCTGTCACCGTGAGCTTATCAATAAGCGACAAAGACGGCTCGGGGGATTTTGTTGCAAATGTAATTAATAATAGGTCGATATTTGAAACCGCAGGGCGAAAAAGCTCATTTTTTCTGGGCAGGATATTTATGACATATCCTTCCTTTTTTTCTTTATCTGTTATTTCAATTTCGGCAATGTCTCCTACAATGGGGGAAAAACTGTCTTTTCTGAATTTTCCCCTTGCACGGCAGGAATATACTGAGTCATCATCTGCTTTTACATAGTAAAAGCCACCAATACCTTTTATTATTCTTCCTTGTATCAAGTCAGTCTTCCTTTCGGAATTTATTGTTTTTATTCTGCAGCTGGATTTGACGGAACAGGAATTGTTGTTTCAGGGGGAGCTTGTGTTGTGCCCCCCTTGCCATTGCTGATTTTTAAGTCAATAGCGGTTCCTTTTTTAACTCTGTCTCCGTCTGTTCGTGATTGCTCAACGACAGTGCCGCTAGGCTTGTCGCTTGTAACTGAGGTGGTCTCACCAAGAATAAGACCTGCCTCTTTTAATGCGGCGTCTGCATCGGCTTCGGTTTTTCCGTAAAGGTTAGGGACTCTTGTATATTTGTCCTCTTCGCCGCTGCTTATATATATTGTAATAACTGCTCCTTTATCTGCTAAAGAACCTATTTTAGGAGATGTTTCAATAACACGGCCTTCTTCTATGTCGGAGCTTGGCTTATCCTCTACTTTTGGTTTAAATCCACGCTCTTTTAAGATATCAATAGCGTCACCTTCAAGCATATTTTCGATATCGGGAATTTCTATTTTTTCTGCAGGAGGCTCGCCCAATTTTATTTTGATTGTTGCAGAATTTTTGATTGATTTTCCGCCTTTTGGCGATTGTTCAACAACAACGCCTTCCATGTCTTCATTAATTTCACTTCCGTCAGAAAGGATTACATTAAGCTTTGGAAATTCCTTTGTTTTGTCAAGAACTTCAGAGCATGTCATATTTAAGAAGTCAGGACATTTAATTTCATTATTAGAACCACCACTTGACATGAATGTCCACAAAACGGCAAGGCCGGAAACCAGAACAACGGCAGCGATAATTCCTGCAACTATTGCTATAGTATCAGCTTTCTTTTTCTTCTTTTTAGCAGCTGTAACTTCTGCTCGTCCCTTTGGTTTAGCCTCAACATCTGTTGAGCGCATACGAGGTACAGGAGATGAGTTTGAAGATTTTTCTTCTGAAGATATTTTATCTGTACCGGGGACTTTTCGAGCAGGTGAGTCATAGCTCACATATGAACCAACAGAAACCTTTTTTAAATCAATTAGCATTTGAGTTGCTGATTGATATCTTTCTGTCTGGTCTTTTTTCATAGCTTTTAAGATAACAATTTCTAAAGAATCTGTTATGGATGAGTTGATTTGTGAGGGGTTGACAGGCTCTGTCTCTATATGCTTCATAGCAATGCTTATTGCGTTTTCTCCATCAAATGGAAGTTTTCCGGTTACCATTTCATAAAGAATAATACCAACAGAATAAAGGTCGGTCTTTGCATCTGTAAACGAACCTCTTGCCTGCTCAGGAGAAAAATAATGCACGCTGCCCATAGCGAGGTCTCCCGTTGCAATAGTTCCCTGATTTAATGCTTTGGCAATACCAAAGTCGGTAATCTTTAAAATCCCTTCTTTTGTAATAATTATGTTTTCGGGTTTTATATCTTTATGCACAATACCTTTTTTGTGTGCGTGCTCTAATCCTGCACAAATTTGAGATGCAAAGTCTACGGCTTCAGTTTGCGTGAGAGTGCCTTTTGCACCTAAATACTGTTTTAGAGTGATACCCTCAACATATTCCATAACTATGTATTCTAAATCGTCTTCATTTCCTACATCGTAAACAGAAACAACATTGGGATGGGAAAGACTGCCTGCAGATTGTGCTTCTATTTTAAATCTTTTTATAAAGTCGGCATCATCACGAAATTCAGGGCGCAAAACTTTAATTGCCACATATCTGTTTAAAACAAGACATTTAGCAAGGTAGACAATCGCCATACCACCGCGTCCTACTTCTTCGATTATTTCATATCTGCCATCTATAATTTTTCCGTTAGTCATAATTAACACTCCAATCAATCGGTTTTATTAAAACTTAATAAGTATAACTGTTATGTTATCGTTGCCGCCTGCATTTTCGGCTTCTTCTACCAGTTTGTCAGCCAGATTTTCAAAATCCTTACAGTCTATGATTAGAGAGAGGATTTTTTCGTCTTCTACCATATTTACAAGCCCGTCAGAACAAAGAAGAATTACATCGTCCGGTTCTGCCTGAAACTCGTAAATATCGGCTTCAACTGAGCTGTCAGTTCCGATTGCTCTTGTGATAACATTCTTTTGCGGGTGGTGCTTTGCATCTTCTTTTGTAATAGAGCCGTTTTCAATCAGCATCTCTACAAAGGAGTGGTCTTTCGTTATTTGTGTAATCATACGGTTTCGTACAAGATAGAGTCTTGAGTCACCGACTTGGGCTGCGGTAACTTTATTTTTTGATATTAAACAAGCAGTAATGGTTGTACCCATGCCATGAAGGTCTTCCTTTTTACAACTCATCTTGTAAATTGTACTGTTTGCATTTTCTATTGCATCTATTAATAAGCTTTTGGCCTCTTCGCTGCTTTTTAAAATGCTGTCTTTTATAACATTTACTGCTTCTTTGCTCGCAATCTCACCGGCGTTATGACCGCCCATTCCGTCAGCGACTATTGCCAGAACAGAATCAGTCGACGAGGGATTAGATACGAAAAAAGCATCTTCGTTCAAATCACGGATTTTTCCCACGCTTGTGGCTGAACTTATTATCATAAAAATCTCTGCCTTTCTTCCGCCAATATACATTTATGCGTTCATCTGCGGAGGGTAAACGCATACACTATTTTATGTCTTCTCGTTTTCGCCGCAACTGACCGCATGCAGCATCGATATCTGAACCAAGCTCACGCCGTACAGTTGCATTAAGACCGCATTGTATGAGTTTTTGCATAAACTCTTTTGTTGATGCGGCGGTTGTTTTTATAAAGTCGCGTTCCCGCACATTATTTACGGGGATTAAATTTATATGAAAGAGTCCTCCCGAAAAAAGCCGGGCAAGCTCTTTTGCACACTCTGTTGTGTCATTTTTATCGCGAATTAAGGCATATTCTATGCTTATTCGCCTGTTTGTAGTCTTTACATAGTCTTTCATTGCCTTGACTAATGTACCTAAGGGATATTTTTTATTGATAGGCATAATTTCTGAACGCATATCATTAAACGGCGCGTGCAGAGAAACGGAAAGAGTAATAGGAATATTAAGCTCTGCCAATTCGTAAATTTTAGGTACAATACCGCAGGTTGAGAGAGAAATGTGGCGATAACCGATATTTAAAGAGTTTTTGTGATTTACAATTTCTAAAAACTTCACCACATTTGAAAAATTGTCCAAAGGCTCGCCGATTCCCATCATAACAATATTAGAAACTCTTTCGCCTGTTTCTTCTTGTGCTGCAATTATTTGTTCTATGATTTCAGCAGCGGTTAGGTCACGCACCTTGCCGCCGATGGTAGATGCACAAAACCTGCAACCCATCAAACATCCAACCTGAGAAGAAACGCATAAGGTATTGCCATGATGATATTTCATAAAAACACTTTCAATAAAATTTCCGTCATGAAGCTTAAACAGAAATTTTACCGTACCATCTTTTTTTGATATTTGCTTTCTTTCGGTTTCTAAATTCCCTATATAATATGTTTTAGAGAGCTTTGCGCGCAAATCTTTAGAAAGAGTAGTGACCTCGTCTAATGAGTTCGTCTTGAATATTGCAGG
Source organism: Congzhengia sp. (assembly GCA_045537995.1). Classification (GTDB taxonomy): domain Bacteria; phylum Bacillota; class Clostridia; order UBA1381; family UBA9506; genus Congzhengia. The sequence continues at coordinate 12,982 of JAZSQN010000167.1, forward strand.
GTAGAGTTGCTTTGCACGAAAGCTTGACTCATTTAAATCTTTAAATATGTTTTCAATTTCAGAATATGTTAATCCTCTTAAATCTGTTTTCAACTGTTTTCTCCTTGAAGCTTTTTAAGACGGCACATAAAGAAACCGTCACTTTTGTCGGTATCGGGAAAAATTTCAATAAAACCTCTTTTTGCCTGTTCGGTTACCGCTCCTGTTATATGGGGATTTATAATAGGGTCCATCACTAAATCGGAATGGCTCTTTAAAAACTTATTTATAAGTTCAAGATTCTCTTGCGGATTAAGCGTACAGGTTGAATAAACCAGTACTCCGCCGGGTTTTAAATAGCGGTAAGCAGCGTATAAAATCTGATGCTGGATTTCATTTATTTCAGCAAAATCTGTAATGTTTTCTTTATATTTTATGTCGGGTTTTCGTCTTATAATACCGAGACCTGAGCAAGGGACATCCGCTAAAACCTTATCTGCACGCTCGATTAAGCTCTGGTCTAATATGCAAGCGTCGCGAACAGAGGTTTTAATTATATCAATACCTAAATTTTCTGCCAAGTAATCCACGCTTTTAAGTCTTGATGCGTAAATATCTGTGGCATAGATTTTTCCTTTGTTTTCCATAAGCTCTGCTAAATGTGTAGTTTTTCCTCCCGGTGCTGCACATAAATCAAGGACAAAATCGTGCTTTTCGGGCGAAAGCGCTAAAGAAACAAGTTGAGAGCTTTGGTCCTGAACACAGAACCAGTCATAAAGCCTTCTTCTTTTTTCTTCTGTCGCACCATAAAGATAAAGTCCACAATCGGTATACGGAGTTTCTTTGTAGCTGATTCCCAAATCATCTAGCTTTTTACAAAAATTCTCTTTTGTCGTTTTTAATGTGTTTATACGCACACATAAATCAGGAGGCATATTGCTTGATTGCATAAGACTTTCTGCACGCTCTCCGTAAACATCTACTAAAAATTCACAAAGCGGAATTGGGAACGAATATTTTATACTTAAGTATTCAATTTTATCGTTAATTGATGATAAATCGATTTCGTTATTTTTCCCGCTTTTTCTTATCATTGAGCGTAAAACCGCATTGACAAAGGATGATGCTTTTAAAGATGAATATCTTTTGGCAAGAGAAACGCTCTCAGACACTGCAGCGTGATGAGGGACTTTATCCATAAAAAATATCTGATATGCACCCATTCTTAATATATTCAACACTTTTGCATCAACTTTTTTAAGCCTTAATGAAGAATTTTTTCTTATTACATAGTCTAGGAGTATTTTATTCCTGAACACGCCAAAAACAAGCTCTTTGACAAAAGCAACATCTGCAGCAGAAAGAGAGGTGCCCTTTAGAGTCTCTGTGAATACGAGATTTAAATATGCTCCTCGCGTTTCGGTTTCGTGTAAAATTTTAAGAGCTGTTTTTCGCATGATTTCACCTCTACATCATTGAAATTCCGTGATCGTCAAGTATGCCTGTACGGCAAACAGTATAGTCTCCCGCTAAAAAATCCGGAATATATTTTTCCATAGCCAAAACCAATAAATCAGGTTTTAAATTTGCGTTGCTTCCTGCCGAAATTACAGCCGATATACTGCCGTTTTCCAGAACAGTAATATCCATAATATCGGGGCGAATATCTGCCGTACCTTCGCTGCGCTTCGTCTTTTTTATAACTTCAATTGTGTCAAGTGATAAAAAGGTATCAAGTTTTTCCTGAGTGATTTTTTCAGGAAAAGAAATTTCATAGCTTGCATATCTTATAGCTTTTGCTTTTTTGCTTGTTTCATTAAGCTCTGTGATCTGGGGAATTTCCATACCTAAGGGAAGATTGCCTTTTAGTTTTTTCATGCAATCAAGCATGGATACGCCTTCTTTAAATTCAACATCGATATATTCACATTTCGATTCAAAGCCGACTGAAAGAGGAAGCAAAACTGCCATCTTAGGATGTGGATTAAAGCCCTCAGAGTACGCTAACGGGAGCTCTGCTCTATGAAAAATTCTTGTAAAAAGTCTTATTAAATCCAAATGCGAAACATATTTCATGTCGCCGAATTTTGTAAACTGAAGTCTGAATTTAGCCACAAAAACCACCTCCGAATGCGTTGGTTACGCCACAGCCTGCACATTTTTCGCGGCAGTTATTGGTGGTTATGCCGCGCTTTGCTTTTTCGTTTTCGTTTATTAAAAATTTCTTGGAAACACCCACATCAATATGGTCCCAAGGAAGAATTTCTTCGTATGAACGCTCCCTTGCGTTATAAAAATCAGGGTCAATACCACAGTTTTTAAAGGCTTCATACCAGATTTCTGGTTTAAAGTGCTCTTGCCACGAGTCAAATCTTGCACCGAGTCTGTGAGCCTCCATAATTACTTTTGCTAACCGTCTGTCACCGCGTGCGACGATTCCTTCTAAAATGCTAAGACTAGAATCGTGCCAGTTATATGTTACATAGCGGTTTTTGATTTCTTCCTTTAAGAACATCTGCTTTTTAAATAACTCATCACGCGTGTTTTGCGCTACCCACTGAAATGGAGTAAATGGCTTTGGAACAAAAGAAGAAACGCTTACTGTTACTTTAAGATTTTTGTTTCTTATTTCTTTGGGCGTGTGCTTATAGATTGAAACAACTTCGTCTGCAAGGCGAGAAATGCCTGCGATGTCCTCGTAAGTTTCTGTCGGAAGGCCTATCATAAAATAAAGCTTAATTGTGCCGTATCCGCCTGAAAAAGCCATATTTGATGCGTTTATCAAATCTTCTTCTGTAATATTTTTGTTTATAACATCACGAAGTCTTTGTGTTCCTGCTTCGGGTGCAAATGTTAGTCCTGATTTTCTGACCTTCTGTACTTTTTGCATAAGCTCCATTGAGAAATTATCAAGTCTTAAAGATGGAAGGGAAAGTCCTATTTTCTTTTCTTCCGTAAGAGCGAGCAAGCCGTCTGTCAGTTCTTTTAAGTCAGTGTAGTCGCTGGTTGATAAACTGGACAGAGAAATTTCTTCATAGCCTGTATTTTTGATAAGTCTTTTTGCCAAATCAAGAAGGGTTTTAGGCGAACGCTCTCTTACAGGACGATAAATCATTCCTGCCTGACAAAATCTGCAACCTCTTATGCATCCCCTGAAAACTTCAAGCATAATTCTATCGTGAATTATTTCCATAAAAGGAACGATTATATTATCAGGTGCAAAGCAGTTGTTAAAATCTTTGATAATCCGTTTTTTTATTTTGTCGGGGGCAGAGTCTAAATTTTTTGTAAATGAAGCAATGGTGCCGTCTTCATTGTATGAAACATCATAAAATGAAGGTACATAAACACCCTCAATATTTGCAACTTCTTTTAAAAACTCCTTTTTTGTTGCTCCGTTTGCTTTCATTTTTCGATAGAGGTCCATTACCTCCATCATCATTTCTTCGCCTTCGCCTAACATAAAGAAATCTATAAAGGGTGCCAAAGGTTCAGGATTATAGGCGCACGGACCTCCTGCACAGATTATGGGAAAATCGTCACTGCGTTCTTTAGATAGCAACGGGATTTTTCCCATCTCAAGCATATTTAAGATGTTTGTATAGCTCATCTCATATTGGAGAGTAAAGCCTAAAAAATCAAATTCGCTGGCGGGTGTTTTTGTTTCCAAAGAGAAAAGAGGAATATTATTTTTTCTCATTTCTTCTTCCATGTCAACCCAAGGAGCAAAAAAGCGCTCACAGTATATATCATCAGCGGAATTCAAAAGATGGTAGAGTATCTTCATTCCGAGATGGGACATGCCGATTTCATAAATATCTGCAAAACAAAAGCCGAAACGAATAGCAATATCATCTAAATTTTTGTGTACACTGTTAAATTCATTACCTATGTAGCGTGAGGGGCGCTCCACTGTTTTTAAAAGTTTATCTAAGTTCATTTGGGATTATATCCTTCCTGCGATTTGTTTTAAATAGTCAAGAGAAGAAAGTCTTCTTCCTAAAATTCCCTGAAGCATTTTTTCTGTACAGTTTTCGAATTCGTTAATATTAGTTTTCGAAAGAGCAAAAGAAAATGCTTTTTTGTCATCGGAATCTTTTACATATTTCATGGCATCAAGCGTGTCACCGCTTAAAAGATGCGTATCTGAAACCCCAAGACACGAACGGCACAAAACCCCGCCTTCTGTTGAGCTAAAAGAGCATAGCTCGGTTATTTCGCCGCAATTCACACAACAATCAAGCTCGGGAGCGTATCCTAAAAGGCACAAAAGTCTGAGCTCGAATACGCATTTGATAAGACGCATGTTTTTTTGCGAGTTTGAAAAAAGGTAAAATGTATTAAGCAAAAGAGGAATTACACTTTTTGCATCTTCCGGTGCGGGTGCAAAAGCGGCTGCCGTTTCAGCGGCATATGTGGCATAAGAAAGCCTTTCGATATTGGAAGACAATCCGTAAAAAGCCTCACATAAAGAAGCTGATGCAACAATATATCTGCCCTTTGACTCCGTAAGCAAAAAGTCACTTAGGGAAAACAGGCTACACCCTGAGGCGAGTTTGCTTTTCATGCTCTTTACACCTTTGGCTGAAGCCGAAATTACGCCACAATCTTCAGTTAAAATTTTAATAATGGCATCCTTTTCTCCAACAAATGTTCTTCCTAAAACGACACCTTTTGTTTTAATTTCCATAAACACCTTTATATTTCAAAGCCGAAATTTGCGATTTTACCTCGTTTGTTGCGCCAATCCTCGTTAACTTTAACCCATAAATCCAAATACACTTTTTTGTCGTGTATCCGTTCAAGCTCTTCTCGTGCCTGCGTTCCGATTTTCTTTAGCATATCGCCGCCGTGACCGATGATAATTCCTTTGTGCGACTGTTTTTCACAATATATATTTGCCTCGATTTTAAGACTGTCTTTTTTATCTTTCATTGAAAAAATCTCAATGGCAATTCCGTGCGGAACTTCCTTATTAAGACTTCTTAAGAGTTTTTCGCGAATGATTTCTGCCGCTATTTGCCGCTCAGGCTGGTCTGTTATCATATCCTCAGGGAAAAACTGCGGACCTTCGTGAATAAAAGGCATGATTTCTTGTTTTAAAGTATCAACGCCGTCATTGCGCCGAGCCGAAATAGGTACAACCGCAGCGAAATCAAAAACGCTCGTATATTTTGTTATAACCTCTAACAAAATGTCTTTTTTTACTGTATCAATTTTATTTATTACTAAAATTACAGGTGACTTTTGTTTTTTTAAGCCTTCTATAATTTTTTCTTCTGTTCTTCCGACATTAGCGATTGGTTCTACCAACAACAAAATAGCATCGGTGTCAGCTATTGCATCACGGGCGTTTTTGACCATCAACTCTGCCAATTTGCTTGTAGGCTCGTGAATTCCTGGTGTGTCCGTGAAAACTATCTGCATATTTTCTTCTGTTAAAATGCCTAAAATGTTATTTCTTGTAGTTTGGGGTTTGCTTGAAATAATTGCAATTTTTTCGCCTACAAGACGGTTAATCAGTGTTGATTTTCCTACATTCGGGCGGCCTATTATACTTACGAAACCAGATTTAAATTCCATATCATACCTCTATTTTAAAAATTTTCTTCCGCAAAAAAGCACTGTAAATCCAAATTTTGGGAGAGCTAGCATTCTTACAAATCTTGATGGCTGTTTAATTAAACGATATAGCCACTCAAGACCTAATTTCTGAAATGTTTCAGGGGCGCGTTCTGTTTCTCCTGCAAAAACATCTAATGAACCGCCTATAGCCATTGCGACACGGGCTGAAATTTCACTATGTGCATCAATCCAGCATTCCTGTTTGGGAAAGCCCAAGCATACGAAGAGTAAATCAGGAGATTTCTCGTTGATATCAGCGATAATTTCTTTTTCCTTTTGGTCATCAAAGTAACCATTTGATGTTCCTACAATATTAATTCCTGGATACAGTTTTTTTATTTTTTCAGCTGCTTTTTCAGCTATTTTAGGCTTTCCTCCAAAAAGGTAAAGTGATTTTTTCATCGGCGCGGCTTTTTCTAAAACGCGACAAGCTAAATCAAAGCCGCTAACTCTCTCTTTTAGTGGTTTTCCTAAAATTTTTGATGCATAAACAACGCCTATACCGTCAGGGGTTATAAGCCCACCTTTATTTAGAACTTTAGCGTAATCGGGATTTTTATATGCGTGAAGAATTATTTCGGAATTAGGTGTGTATACAGAGGTAAGAGTGTCTTTATCCATTGCAGAAACCAAAAAATCCACAGCCTGCTCCATAGTGTAGGTGTCAACGCCCACACCTAAAATATTTAATCTATCATTCATAGTTTCCTCCGATGTATATAACCTGTTTTCCATTTATATTAGCATCATTTTCATCGCAAACAGGTGTTAGTGTTTTAATTTTAATATTTCCAAGTTTTGCTCTTACTGCGCCGGTTAACGCCCAGTCAGAATCAAATACGCTTTTTACATGGTCTTTGTAGTAGCAGACCTGAGGGGAGATAACCTCACTGTCTAAAACAACAACGGTCTCCTTATTTCCTGCCAAAACATTATCATCTAACTGATTACAGATTTTGTCGAGCAACAAATTATCCGTTTCATTAACTCTTCTGTATGTGTCAAGCTCGCATATATTGCCCAGACTAAAAAGAAGAACCAGTATAAAAATTGTAACGGAACGGACGATGCGTGATTTGAACACCTTATTAAAGACAGGTGAAGAAATCAGCACAAGGCCTATAAAACAGGGTACGACGCTTCTTAATGTGAGCCACACATCTTGTACAAATATGTTAATCAAAAGAGGTACAATAAAAAGTACAGCACCCATTGCAATGCTTTTTTTACAAGGGGCAAAAAATTGAAGTTTTCCGCCGAAATAAGCGCATAGGGCAGATATTAAAATCAAAAGGGCAAGTGTTAAAAAGAGCTTTTGGGAAATGATAAGCATAAAGCCGTCAAAAGCTCCCAAAAATGTTATTTTAGTGCTTACAACAGTAAAAATCTCCGTTAACTGAGAGAAAAATTCTACTGTTTTTTGCCACAAATTATCAAAAGTGAATCCTCCTGTGCGGTTTCCCATTACGCCTATATCTTTTGCGAGTATATAGTATCCTGCCATTAAAATACCGCAAAGCACGGGAACAGATAAAAATGTAATGCGTTCTTTTGTGCTTTTTGAAAGCGTTACAATTATAATAAATTGCAAAAGGAAAGACATTATCATAATAGTCTCGTAAAACCCGAAAGAAAGTATGCACAAAACAACATAAGGGATTATATAAATGCCTTTTTTTGTATCAATAGTCTTTATCAGAAGGTACGCTGTAAGTGATAAAAAGAATAGTCCTACACAAATTCTTGATGAGGCAGATATCCAGTAAGTTCCCTCGAAGCCGACAGGTATTAATAAAAGTATAGCATACAAAAAAGGGGTAACAGAAATACCAAGTCGTGTAAAAACTGCATCTAAAAGCTTTGCAGCAAAAAAGAAGCAAACGGCAATAATTAAAGCCGCAATCCACAAATCAGGGAAAGTCTTTCCCCATACGGCAGGGTCTGCAAGCGAAGCAAATGGTCTTGTTGCAATAGTGCCGATATTTAAATAAACATAGGAGAGCTTATCATACAGGGGATATCCGCCGTACTGGATGTAATCATCTAACACGGGATAGTAGATAAGTCCTGATGAAAACATCTTAAAAATCAGTGCGATAAAAAATGAAATATCGCAGAATCTTTTTGAGTTTGTCGTTTTCATACACCTCTTCTAATTATACCTAATTATACATGATATATTATACCATATAAAATGCCAAAATACAAGAAAAAAAGGCGTTATTTTATAAAATAAAGCCTTTTTTTCTTAAGCTTTACAGACCGTGTGCTAAAAGTTCTTTAAATCTTCCGTTTTCCTTTTGAGAAAGAGTGTCATAATTGCCTTCTTCTACCACATTTCCGTGTTCAAGCACCATAATTCTGTCCACATTTTTAACAGTAGAAAGTCTATGAGCAATGATTATAACAGTGTGTGATTTCATCAGCTTTTCCATCGATTCCTGAATTGCGCGTTCGGAAATGTTATCAAGGGCTGATGTTGCCTCGTCAAATATTAAAATATCGGGGTCGCCAAGCACTGCTCTGGCAATGGCAATTCGTTGTTTTTGACCGCCTGACAAATCAAGACCTCCATCACCCACAATGGTATTCCAACCGTCGTCCAAATCGTTTACAAATTCATGTATGTGAGCAATTTCCATAGCATTTATAATGTCTTTACTTGATGCATCAGGGCGCGCGAGTTTAATGTTATCCCATATTGAGCCGTAAAATATAAATGGGTGCTGCGGAACTATTCCGAAAGAAACCCGCAAATCATGGAGCGGGTAATCTCGGATATTCTCCCCGTGAAGGGAGATAGAACCCTTGTCGACATCGTATAGGCGCATTAAAAGCTTGGCAAATGTGCTTTTTCCACCACCTGACGAGCCTACTAAAGCAATGCTTTCACCATAATTTACATGGCAACTGAAATTCTCAAAAATATTTATGTTGTCATATGCAAATGAGATATTTGAAAATTCAACGCATGGAAGCGAGCTTTTAATATTCTTTTTCTTTGCTGCTGAAATATCCTTAGCATTTTCGCACTTTTCGGGAACAGATGTGTCTGTTTGCAAAATTTTCATGATTTTATCTAATCCAGATTGTGCACTTGCTTTTGTAAGCCCCAGATTAATCCAGGAAACCAATATAGCAAGAATTGAGTGCATACTTGACAAAAAGGCATATAATGTTCCTACCGAAAGACCTCGATATATACAGGATATTGCACCCACAAGATATACTGTTGCGGTGCATAAATACTGCAAAAACTCCATCTTTGCATATTCAAAATGCTGGGCGACTGTCATAGAAACCCCTTTTTCATACATATTGAAAACGCGATTCTGAAAATTCGATAATGTATTTTCTTCGATAGAATAAAGGCTTACCGCATCCATGCCGTTTAAGGTGTCTGTTAGGTATTTTGATGCTTCTGATTCACTCTTTATGTAGTCGTGTGAGAGTCTTTTGATTTTTTCTCTTGCAAACCTTTTTAGTACTGCCATCGCAGTTGTTGTTAAAAGGAGAATAACGGTGAGCAAAGCATCGTAAAAAAGAAGTGCAGAAAGCGAAACAACAAACGCAACAATTTGGTATGGTACACTCATAAAAATCGAGCTTATATATGTTTTAATATTGCTCATGGGAGAGCCCATAATACAATTTGAAAGCTCGCCTGCAGAGGTACTCTGGTAAAATTTTGTTCCAATTGTCTGGATGTGTTTAAAAAAATCTGTGCGAAGTTTGAATAAAAATCCTTCTAACGCTTTAAACATTTTTTTATAGCCGTAATGCCAGATAATTACACGCCCTGCAGAAATGAGTATGTAAAAAAGGCACATGCCTGTTACGAATTTGATTTTTGGGATGTTTGAAAGTGAGGGATTAGTTATCCCGTTATCAACTATATACTTGATGATGAGGGGTTGACCCGCCACAAAAACACCGACAATCAAGGCACAAATAACAGAAAAAATGAGTTGAGACTTAAATTCTTTGAGGTAAGGCCAGACTGTCAGCCAGAAGCTTTCGTTCTTCTTGTTTTTCTTCATGTAAATCACCTGCTATCTGCAAATGTTCAATTTCAAGGTCATTATGGCACATAGGGTTTTAAATGTCAACATTAAAAGATAAATATTTCGTTACCATATTGTTAAATTTGTATTTAAAAATATAAAAAAATATTGTAATGATATTTAAAATGTACTATAATATAATAGAATCGATATGATTATATTTTGCGGAGGTTTCAAATGGCTGTAAAATTGTGTGTGATTTTTGGTGGCAAATCCTCAGAGCATGAGGTTTCCTGCAAATCTGCGTACAATATTTTAAAGAACTTAGATAAAGAAAAATATGAAATTATAAAATTTGGAATAACCAAAGAAGGAGCAACATGGCTTTATAAGGGAGATGATGAGTCGATACTTGACG
>JAZSQN010000172.1:0-2632 GCA_045537995.1 Congzhengia sp.
TATCCGCCGGGTATGGTGTGCAACCGGAAAAGACGGGCTGCTTGAAGTGTCCCAAGCGAAAGCACTCGAGCAGCTCGGCATAGAGCGTCCAGACCCCACCAAAAAGGAAACCAGGCACAACAACCGCAAGCAGACCTTCTCCAAAATGGAGCGCAGCATTGCTTTGGAGTGTGCCCGGAAATGTGGGCTTGAAATAGAGGAAATCCCCGCAGAGCCCGGAAAGCAAACTATGGCTTTGGAGCAGTATGTAGCCCAAAAGGAACGGGAGGCTCTCGCCGCTGTTCATGCCGAAAAAGAGGCTGTAAAAGAAGAAGTCCGCAAGCTGAAAGAAGAGCGCGAGGAAGTTCGTGCAGAGGTGGAAACGCTCACGCAGGAAAAGACACGGCTGCAACGGCTTGTGTCACGGCTGAGTGAATCCCTTGGCCGGCTCTTTGGCAAGCTGCAAAACATTGCCATGGGACGAGGCACAGTCCTTGACTATGTACGCCCGGAGGCACAGGCAGTTGTGGACGACTTAAACGAACTGGACAACGAGGAATACGAGCTATAAAGTGAAAATTCCAATATGCCGAACAGTTCGACATATTGGAATTTGATTAACTGGTTCAACAATCCCACTCGAATTTGTCCCAATGCTCTTTTTCGTTAGAAAGCAGTTCTTTAACCATCGGAACGATTGAACCTGCAAAAGCAACTGTATTTTCGTGAGAGAAATATATTGCCCAAGTAAAATCTCTATCTGTATAAATCGTTTCGCATCCACCATATTCGATGATTTCAACGGTTTCAATACAATTTGGTGGTCTAAAAACGCTTTCACCATAACTGTATATATGTGTTTGGGGAAGCCCTATTATTGCTTCGACTTGTTTCATATATGGCTCAATGTAGTCAAACATAATAAAGAACTTCTCTGAAATTTCCTTCGGTTCATCTCCCATTAGAGGAAACCAATACGATGTATTCACATATCCCCAAACAGAATGAAACTTGTCTTGTAATGCTGCTGCTTCTGCACCAACAATGGCACGAGCGTATGGAATATCTGCCAATGTAAGTGCTTCACTTTTAGCAAAAATGTCTTCCAAAAATTCACAAAATTCTCGGTTTGTTTTATCAATAATGTGCTTTGCCAAACTATTTTGAGGATTCAAAACAGAGGGCTCATAATGTACATCAATAAGATTGACTACTTCTCTTTTCAAATCTGCAATGCTATCAAAAGACTTGTCTATAAGTGTCGATAACTTAAATTCCATTTCATATGCGACTTGATAACCAACATATGTAATGCCGCCATAATTTCCATATACCTGTTGATATGCCTTGGCTTTGTTAATACACCAAAGTTTCAGATGATTGATTGTATTATTAAAAGTCATACAGCACCTCATTTCTATTCTGCGAACTATTAGACAAATTCAAGTTTTCCGAATTGAATTATATCACAAATAACCACAGAAATCAACAGAAAGCAGGATAAGACCCGGTAGCCTTTCGTCTACCGGGTCAGCCCTTAAGCAGCCATCCGCTGCATTCTTTTCGATACAGAATCTGCAATCGCTGCTTTATGTGTTTGGGGGCTATGCGCATAGGTATTGGCAGTTACAAAGGCGTTTTTGTGACCGAGAAAACGGGCAGCATCAACGAGAGTATATTCACCACTTGCCACGAGGTTTGTGGCGCAGCTGTGCCGCATATCGTGATGGCTAATCTTGTGCACGCCTGCCGTTTCGCAAGCTCTGTTTGTGATGGAATAGATACCGCCGGGTCGCTCCCAGAAAATACGCTCGTATGGCTTCAGCCCATAGGTGCGGGAAATTCTCTCCTTTAACCCCTGCTCGATTTCCTCCGGCAAAAGAAGTGTTCGGGTACTGGAAGTGCTTTTGGGGGAGTCGGTTTCTCCGTCAATGTCACAGGACTTGGTGATATGCAAATAAGCGCGTCCGTTCTCATAGGTAATATCTGCGGGTGTGATGGCGCGAGCCTCGCCGATTCGCAAACCCATGAAATACATCAAGTCGTAGAACACGCGCCATTCCTCCGGTGCTGCTTGCCTGAAAAGGAAAAATTCTTCGTCTGACCATGTAGGGCGTTCCGGTGTAACTGTGCTGCCCAAATTGGTCAAATCCACCATAGGGGAAAACCGCAAATAGCCTTTGGCAACTGCGTAATTCAAAACAGCGTTGAGCTGCATTTGGGTTCTGCGGAGGCTTGAATCAGCCATTGGCGTTCCGTTTCGGGTGATGTAGGACTTCATATACTGCTGCCACATCTGCAGCATTTCGGCGTCAATATCCTTGATTTTGACATCCCGGAAATGGGGCAAGATAAAGGCTTGCGCATCGTCCTTTGCCTTGAGGCTGCTGCGCTTTAATTCTTTGATTTTGGGCGTGTTTCGGTACTCTTCCCATACCTGCCCATAGGTCGGCGCAACGAGCCGCTGAGGGCGTTTCTGCGCCTCTGTGACGGCGGTATCCGTGTATTCCGGCAAAAGCTGTGGGCGGCTCTATATGCCCCAACTCAGCCTCTTGGATGACCTGCCGCACCCATTCCTGCAATTCGATTTCTGCCGCGCGAGCCTCTTTCTGCGTGTCAAAAACCGAGCTCTTTTTCTGATAGTGAATACCTG
>JAZSQN010000077.1:0-2009 GCA_045537995.1 Congzhengia sp.
ACACCTATCTTTGAAAGTACAGAACTTTTCGAGCGTGGTGTTGGGGATACAACAGATGTTGTTCAAAAGGAAATGTATACTTTTCTTGATAAAGGTGGAAGAAGCATTACATTAAAGCCTGAGGGTACATCACCTATCGTAAGGAGTTTTGTTGAAAATTCTATTTATGCGCAACCTCAGCCTACGAAACTTTATTACTTGTATCCTTGTTTCAGATATGAAAAACCGCAGGCGGGAAGACTTCGCGAATTTCACCAGTTCGGAATTGAAGTTTTTGGTTCACACACTGCGTCTGTTGATGCTGAAGTTATATCATTGGCGATGTCGCTTTTGAACCGCTTAGGTGTAACAGGAATAGAATTAAACATCAATAGTATAGGTTGTCCTGATTGCAGAAGTGCGTATAATAAAAAGCTTAAGGATTATTTCAGACCGCATTTGGAAGAACTTTGCGAAACCTGCAGGGAAAGATTTGAGAAAAATCCATTGAGAATTTTAGATTGCAAAAATTCCGAATGTAAAAAGATATATAATAATGCACCTGTTTTACTTGATAATATTTGTGATGAGTGTAATGTGCATTTTGAAAATCTTAAAAAGTATTTAGATGCTATGGAAATTTCGTATAATATCGATCCTACAATAGTTAGAGGTCTTGATTATTATACAAAGACAGTATTTGAAATAATTTCTAAAAATAAGGGGTCTGAGGGTACAATATGCGGTGGCGGAAGATATGACGGATTAGTCGCTGAAATAGGCGGTCCTGAAATGCCCGGTGTAGGCTTTGGCATGGGATTAGAGCGTTTGCTTTTAGTGTTGGAAAGCATCGAAAAACTACCCGATGACAAAGAATGCCCTGATATTTTTATTGCAAATATCGGAGATGATGCCGACTTGTTTGTACAGAAACTTGTTTTTGAATTAAGAAAAAATGGCATTTCTGCTGAACGCGATTATAACGAAAGAAGCGTAAAAGCACAGATGAAGTACGCTAATAAAATAAATGCAAAGTTTTCGGCAGTAATTGGTGACGATGATATTTCATCAGGAAAGCTAACTGTTAAGAATATGCAAAGCGGTGAAGCACAAGAGATTGCATTTGATGATTTGGTGAAATTTTTATCATAAGCTATTTAGTTAAAATATAATGCGCAAATGCATAATGCGTTTGCGCATTGTTGCACAGGAGGTTCTTAAGATGATAGAGGTCAAAAATCTGGTGAAAAAGTATGGTAAAAATACTGCTTTAGATAATGTTTCTTTTACTGTACGAGATGGTGAAATTTTGGGATTGTTAGGACCTAATGGAGCCGGAAAATCTACTACTATGAATATTATTACCGGATATTTATCAGCAACATCTGGTGAGGTTAAGATATCAGGATACGACATACTTGATAATCCTATTGAGGCAAAAAAACAGATAGGTTATCTTCCTGAAATTCCCCCGCTTTATGCTGATATGACGGTTATAGAGTACTTGGATTTTGTTTATGATCTGAAAAATGTAAATGAAAAAAGTAAGAAAAAACATTTGGAAGAGATTATGCACTCAGTAAAGATTACTGATGTTAAGGACAGACTTATAGCAAACCTTTCTAAAGGTTACAAGCAAAGAGTGGGTCTTGCTCAGGCAATGATTGGAAATCCTGATGTTTTAATTTTGGACGAGCCTACAGTAGGACTTGACCCAATGCAGATAATTGAAATAAGAAGCGTGATTAAAAAACTCGGCAAAAGCCATACAGTAATATTATCTTCTCATATTTTGCAGGAAGTACAGGCAATATGTGACCGTGTAGTTATTATCAACAAAGGAAGAGTTGCAGCAATTGACAGTCCTGAAAATCTTGCTAAAAATATTTCAAATGAAAATAAATTTATGCTAAGAATTACAGGTGACGAGCGTACAGCGTTAGATATATTGAAATCTATAAAAGGCGTAATAAATGTAAAATCTTTGGGAAGAAAAGAGAAAAACTCAATAGATTTTATAGTTGAAACAG
>JAZSQN010000175.1:0-7992 GCA_045537995.1 Congzhengia sp.
GTTCTAAAACCATCAAAGAAGTGCACAAAAGGTACTCTTCCTTTAATTGATGCTAAATGTGCCACACCGCCTAAATCCATTGTTTCCTGCACACTGCCTGAAGCTAAAAGCGCAAAACCTGTCTGACGGCAAGCCATAACATCCTGATGATCGCCAAATATATTAAGAGCGTGGGCAGCAATCGCTCTTGCGCTTACATGGAAAACGGTAGGTAATAATTCACCTGCAATTTTATACATATTAGGGATCATTAAAAGAAGTCCCTGAGAGGCGGTAAAAGTTGTTGTTAAAGCGCCGCCTTGTAACGAGCCGTGAACGGCACCGGCAGCACCTGCCTCTGATTGCATTTCCACAACCTCAACGGTCTGTCCAAAGATATTTTTAAGACCGTTAGCACTCCACTGGTCCACATACTCCGCCATAGTGGAAGAAGGAGTAATAGGATAGATAGCTGCAACTTCTGTAAAGGCATAGGCGCAATGAGCAGCAGCGCAGTTACCATCCATGGTTTTCATTTTCTTAGCCATTATTTTTCCTCCTTGAATTAATATATTTTAATTTATTTTTGCTCTAACAAAAATATATATATTTAAGTATAACATAACAAATGAAAAAATACAATGAAATTTTTTATATTTATATACAATAACAGATTATGGAAAATGTTTGATTTAAAGGAAATGTATTGCCAATTTTACACAATTGTAATAAATATGTGATAAAATATTTTAAAATAATATAAAGGCGGTGATTTTTTGACAGTTCGGGAGATGACGGAGCTTAATGAGGAGAAAACGCTTTCTCCGTTTGCAACTTTGTCAAAAAATACAAAAGGCAGACAAAAGGAGATTTCATTTTGCGATATAAGAACTGATTTTCAGTGAGACCGCGACAGAATAATTCACGCAAAGTCTTTCAGGCGTTTAATGCATAGAACGCAGGTTTTTTTGGCGCCTGCAGGCGACCACTACAGAACCAGACTTACACACACGATGGAGGTTTCGCAGATTGCAAGAACGATTGCACGCGGACTCAGGTTAAACGAGGATTTAACCGAAGCAATAGCGTTGGGTCATGATTTGGGGCACACTCCGTTTGGACATACGGGAGAGTTTATATTAGATGAAATATGTTCATTTGGATTTTCCCACTCTAAACAAAGCCTAAGAGTGGTAGATTTCCTTGAAAACGGAAAAGGCTTAAACCTTACATATGAGGTGCGTGACGGAATAGCAAACCATGCTGGTGATAACGAGGCAGAAACATTAGAAGGAAAAATTATAAAGCTTGCAGACAGGATAGCGTATATAAATCATGATATTGATGATGCTATAAGAGGCGGGATAATAAAGGAGACAGATATTCCAAAAAACTGCAACAAGGTTTTGGGTGTGACGCACGGCGACAGAATAAGTACGCTGATTCATGATATAATTAAGGCATCGTATGAAAAGAATGAAATTAAAATGTCAGATACAATACTGTCATCTATGACAGAACTTCGCGAGTTTATGTTTAAAACCGTCTATGTTAACAGTGAGGCAAAAGGAGAGGACAAAAAAGCAAAGAAGATTATTCGTATGCTTTTTGAAACATTTTTAGAAAAACCAGAACTCATGGGTGATTTAAGTGCAGATATTGAGCGGTTTGGGCTTGAGCAAACTGTGTGTGACTACATAGCGGGTATGACAGACAATTATGCGATACACAAGTTTAATGAAATTTTTGTGCCGAAAAAATGGATTGTAAATTAAGGTCGAGGAGGATTTTATGGAGTATACGGTAAGACCAAGAGGGGTCTGCTCCATGCAGATAACTTTTGAAATTGACGATGAAAAAAGAATAAAGAATGTAAAATTCATTGGAGGATGCGCAGGAAACACCAAAGGCGTAGCAAGTCTTGTTGACGGCATGAAGGCAGAAGAAGTAGTAAAGAGACTTCGCGGGATAGATTGCGGCGGCAGAGGAACATCATGCCCTGACCAGTTAGCATCTGCAATAGAAGCAGCGATTAATGAATAATGGGAGATATATTTGACTTAAGCTCTTGCACACTTTGCCCAAGAGAGTGTAAAAGCGACAGAACGAACGGAAAAAAAGGCGCTTGTGGTGCGGGCGATAAAATATATGCCGCTCGCGCGAAACTTCACTTATGGGAGGAGCCATGTATTTCAGGAGACACAGGTTCTGGCACTGTGTTTTTCACAGGCTGTAACTTAAAGTGTGTCTTTTGTCAAAACAAAGAGATATCTTTAAAAGGCAAAGGATATGAAATAAGCGAAGAAAGACTCATAGAAATCTTTTTTGAATTAAAAGAGTCCGGTGCTAAAAATATTAATTTAGTTACAGCAGCACACTTTTTACCGCAGGTGTTAAAAGCGGTGAAAAAAGCAAAAGAACAAAATATAAAAATACCGTTTGTATATAATTCGAGCGGATATGAAAAGGCAGAAGCGATAATGCGAGCTGAAGGGTTGATTGACATATATCTGCCTGATTTTAAATATATAAATGAGAAAACTGCAAAAAAATATTCAAATGCAAGCGACTATCCAAAAATAGCAAAAGAAGCAATTGCAGAAATGGTCCGTCAGCAAAATAAAGTTCAGTTTGATGAAGACGGAATGATGACAAAAGGCGTTATCGTAAGACACATGATGCTGCCGGAAGGACTTTCAGAATCTAAACAAGTGTTAAAGTACCTTTACGATACATATAAAGACAATATTTATATATCAATTATGAATCAGTATACTCCTGTAGGCAACCTCGAGGCTTATCCTGAACTTAAAAAGAGGGTAAAAGACAAGGATTATGAAAGACTAATAGATTATGCAATATCTAAAGGTATAAGTAATGCGTACATACAAGAGGGAGAAACAGCAAGCGAAAGCTTTATCCCTGACTTTTTTGGACAAGGAATTGTAAAAGAGGATTAAATTATGGAAATTTCAAGTATTTTAAAAGAAGAATACGGCATAAGCGATAAAGTAATAGAGCTATCTAAAAAGGCTGAGGAAAATGTGAGGAGAAACTTTGCGCAGATTGATGAAACGGCGGAGTTTAACCAGATAAAAGTACTTCGTGCTTTTTCACAGCACAGAGTTTCGGAAGCTCATTTAGGAATTTCTACAGGATACGGCTATGACGATTTGGGCCGTGACACATTAGAAAAAATATATGCCGATGTGTTTGGAGCAGAATCAGCGCTGGTGCGCCACAGCATTGTATCAGGAACACACGCAATTTGCTCCTGCCTTTTTGGGATTTTAAGACCGGGCGATATTTTAGTTTCTGCAACTGGTGCGCCTTATGATACCCTAGAAAAAATAATAGGAAAACGCGAAAGTCGCGGAAGCTTAAAAGAGTGGGGTATTGACTATATCGAGGTAGGGCTTACACCCGACGGAAAAATAGATAAATCAGCCTTAGCAGAAGTGCTTAAGAATAAAAAAGTAAAAATGGTAGAGCTTCAGCGTTCTAAAGGATATGCGTGGCGAGGTTCTTACACTGTAGAGGAGCTTGCTGACGCTATAGATTTTATCAAGAACACTCGCACTGATGTAATTGTTATGGTCGACAACTGCTATGGTGAATTTGTGCAAGAAAAAGAGCCTACAAATGTCGGTGCAGATATAATCGCGGGGTCGCTGATTAAAAATCCGGGCGGAGGACTGGCGTTAACCGGAGGATATTTAGCAGGGAGACAAGACCTTGTTGAAGGTATCTCGTATTATTTGACATCACCCGGAATAGGTGCTGAAGTAGGGGCATCATTAGGGCAAAACCGGAATATGTATCAGGGATTTTTTATGGCGCCTCACACAGTAGCACAAAGCCTTAAAACTGCAGTATTTGCAGCAGAAATGTTTTCGCTTTTGGGCTTTACGGTAGCGCCTTTACCAAACGAAAAAAGAGGCGACATTATTCAGGCAATAAAGCTTGAAACGAAAGAAAACTTGTGTGCTTTTTGTCGTGGAATTCAGCGGGGAGCACCGATAGATTCGTTTGTTACACCTGAGCCTTGGGATATGCCGGGATATAGTGATCAGGTTATTATGGCAGCTGGTGCTTTTGTATCGGGTGCAAGCATTGAAATTTCAGCTGACGGACCCCTTCGTGCACCATACGCTGCCTATATGCAGGGCGGGCTTACATATGAAAGCGGCAAGTTGTCAGTTCTTTGTGCCGCAGACAATATACTACGGCTTTAAAAAAACACGACAAGGAATTAATTCCTTGTCGTGTTTTTTAGTGAATAGTGAAAAATGAATAATGAATAGTGTCGGAAAAATTGCTACGCGATTTTTACATTTTATCCATTATTTTCTGCAACCTGTATCATAATTGCACATTCAATTCTTTTCTTAAACAGCGTACAGCCCTGCTCATATATTCCTGTGATTTTGCCTGATGCGTGGTATGCGTTTGCTGCACAACCTCCACTGCAGTAAAGCTTTGCCCAGCAGTCTTTACATTCAGGCTTTGCATAGGCGTTGCACAATTTAAATTCATTACGGATTTCTTCTTTTGTTATGCCGCACCAGATATCGCCCATTTTATATTTTTCGTCACCTACGAACTGGTGGCATGGATAAAGCTCACCCCAAGGGGTTACCGCAAAATACTCTGTACCTGAGCCGCAGCCCGCAATCCTTTTATAAATACACGGACCGCCTGAAAGATCAATCATATAATGATAGAAAGTAAAGCCGTTACCACATTTTTTGCGTCTTATCATTTCTTTTGCCAAAACCTCGTATTGCTCACATACGATTTTAATATCCTCGTCAGTCAAACCGTTGGGGTCATCGGGCGCGCACACAACGGGCTCCATTGAAAGTTCTGAAAATCCTAAGTCTGCCATATGAAGCACATCTTTTGTAAAATCGGGATTTTTATGGGTAAATGTTCCTCTCATATAGTAGCCTGCTCCGTTTCGTGCTTCTACAAGCTTTTTAAACTTAGGAACAATTATGTCATAGCTTCCTTTTCCGTCACGCGTTTTTCTCAAAGCATCATGGATTTCGGGTCTTCCGTCTAAAGACAATACGACATTATGACATTCACGATTTGCAAAGTCTATTACATCGTCATCAATTAACATTCCGTTTGTAGTAAGAGTAAATCTGAAATTTTTGTTATGCTCTTTTTCTATTGAGCGGGCATATTTTACAATTTCCTTTACCACCTCAAAATTCAAAAGTGGTTCGCCGCCGAAAAAGTCAACCTCTAAATTCTTTCTTTTCCCTGAATTTTCGATTAAAAAATCAATTGCGCGCTTTCCCACATCAAGACTCATTAAAGCTGACTTTCCATGAAAATTTCCCTGAGCTGCAAAGCAGTAGTTACAGGTTAAGTTGCAACTGTGAGCAATATGTAAGCACAAAGCTTTTACCTCAGTATGACGGGCTTTAAGATCAAATGCGCGGTCTTCGTAAATATCCGCAGAAAAGAGCTTGCCCTGCGTCTTTAACTCTTCAATATCTGAAAACAATTCGTCTATTTCTTCATCTGTTACATCAGGGTTGCCTTTATATTTTTCAAGTAGAAAAGCTTTTATTTCATCTGGCTTGTGATCTTCGTACATAGAAATAGCATCATATGCCACCTCGTCTACCGAATGAACACTGCCTGATGCCATGTCTAAAACGATATTTAGGCCGTTTAATTTATAACAATGTACCATAATTATACCTCTTTGCAAGATAAAAGGGGCTGTATTAACAGCCCCTTAGCCTATCTTAATTAGTTGTTTTTGTTTTCGCACTGCTGATTAGCAACACCGCAAGATGTTTTACAAGCTGACTGGCATGATGTCTGACATTCGCCGCAACCGCCGTTTTCTACGCTTTTCTTTAAATCTTTAGTTTCAAGTGTCTTAATTCTTGTCATAATGAAAACTCCTTTTAGTTGTTTATAAGGAAATTATAACATACTAACAAAAAGTTGTCAAGATGTTAGTCCCTATAGTAAAGGGATTTATTTGTTTGTTATTATACATCTAAGGGATTGAATTTTTTATTAACATGTGATATACTTATTGTAATTTTGAAAGAAGGGATAGTAGTTGTGAAAAGTAATCATACTTATTCTTTGGAAGAAATTAAGTCGTTAGGTAAAAATAAAAGTGACGAAAACCTGTTTCTTTTAATTGATATTTTTAATCAGGACAATCTGAGTCTTGATATTAAAAGAGAGGTTGTTTCTTCCATTGGTAGACAAACCAATCTTGATATAATATATAAATTTATCTCAGAATATGCTTTTAAGCAAACTACAATCATGGAATATATTTATCAAATGTTTAGAACATGCTTATATAAACAATCTGTTGATCGTAGATTTAAAGACTTAAAGGAAGAAATGCTTGGTTTTTATCAGAATGAAAACTTATATAAGATGGATGAATATTACAATTACAAACAAGTGAGCCATGAGCAAATAAAAAATAAAATTACGAAGCCTATACTACTTGTTGGAGATTCTGAAGAAACTTTATCAACCTTGCCTGAAGATTCTATTCAGCTAGCTTTTACCTCGCCACCTTACTATAACGCTCGTACATATACGAATTACCGTTCATATAATGATTATCTTCAAAAAATGAAAAAGATTTTTTCGCAATGCTATAAAGTTATAGAAGAGGGAAGGTTTTTAATTATAAATGTTTCTCCTGTTATAACAAAGAGACCCGGTAGGGAATTTGAAAGCATTCGATATCCTATACATTTTGATTTTCATAAAATTTTGGAAGAATCAGGGTTTTATTTTGTGGATGAAATAATTTGGATAAAGCCTGAGCCATCTGTTAAAAATCGAATTGGAGGGTACCAACAAACCAGAAAAGCTTTGACTTATAAACCAAATTGTATTACTGAAAGTATAATGGTGTATAGAAAGAGATGTTCTTTTTTATTAGATAAAAATATTAGTGGATATAAAACATATAACAAATATTTATCCGAAGAAATTGATAAAACCAATTGTTGGTATATATCACCTAAAAGCGATAAGGATCATCCTGCAGTTTTTCCTGAGGAATTATGTAGGCGAATTTTGAAATATTACTCTTTCGAAGGAGATGCTGTCTTGGATCCATTTGCGGGGTCGGGGACCTTTGGTAAAGTAGCTTATCAAATGAACCGAGTGCCAATAATGGGCGAAATGGATGAAAAATATGCAGAATTAATTGCAGGAGAGGACATAGATTATGACATTCGAAAATGAAGTTATCCAGAAAACAATAGACAAGCTGATTGATGGAAAGGATTATAGAGAGGAAATTATTCGTTCGATTAATGCGGTTTTTCTCGACTTTACAATAGAGTTTTTTAAGAAAATTGTATTTGCGAAAATGAACTATGAGGACATAACACTTGAGTGGTATAAAAAGTACTTTATCAATCCTGATAATTTTGCTCCAGACGAGGCCGCCATATATGCTGGAATTAACAAAAAAACAATTACCAATATTTACGGAACCGCCAATAAAGAAGTAGTTCTTAATGTTGCTAGTGAAAATTTTGAATATTTGAGCAGATTGATTAATGACTTGGAAAAAGATGCGAATTCAGGGTTGGCAATTTCCATAAAAATTTCATATAACAATGTCACAGTTGATTTATCTTTAGCGGAGAGCTTGTTGGTGATTAATGCTCTTGCTACTAAGAAAATCCAAATAAGGGGAGGAGCATGGAGCTCTATAGGAAAAAAGGTAGAAAAGCCATTAATAGATAAGCTTTGTGAACTTGCGGGAGTGCCTGAGTCGAATGTTGATAATAGTAATTTTAAAAAAGATACAAGCAAAGCATTTGATAGAGAGGTTGACTATAAGTTGATTTCAAGAACTGGAAAAATTTATCGTATAGAAGTTAAACTTATGGGAAAAGGAAATCCCGAGAGTGCTGATGCTACAATTGCAAGAGATTCTGATATTTTTGTTGCGGACACACTAAGTGAACAGAATTGTAGACAGCTACAATCAAGAGG